>JBDSUI010000226.1:0-22208 GCA_039927795.1 Pseudoxanthomonas sp. | reverse complement strand
GACTTCGCGCGTTCCGACGCGATCCGTGACCAGCTGGCCGCCGAAGGGGTGATGCTGGAAGACACCGCGCAGGGCGTGCGCTGGAAGCGCGGCTGATGTCGATCGAGAAAAGCGCAGCACCCTTTTTCCCGCTGGAAGCCACTCCGGCCGAAGCCCAGCGTGAAATCAGGGAAGAGTTCGGCTTCTTCAGCGACTGGTCCGAACGCTACCAGTACCTGATCGACCTGGGTCGCAAACTCCCCCCCTTCCCCGACGCATGGAAGACTGAGGAAAACCGCCTGCTGGGCTGCCAGTCGCTGGTCTGGGTTGTGCCGCATGGTGATGCCGGAAGGCTCGATTTCAATGCCATCAGCGATTCGGCCATCGTCTCGGGCCTGATCTTCCTGGCCTTGCGCGTCTATTCCGGACGCTCGGCAGCGGAAATCCTGGCCACGACACCGGACTATATTGCCGAGATCGGCCTGGCCAAGCATTTGTCGCCCACCCGCAGCAATGGTCTGGCGGCGCTGCTTGGCTTCATCCAGGACACGGCGCGCCGCCACGCCTGAATGCGGCAGCGCGTTATTCCTGATTGACCGGGCGCGCACTCCGCGCCGGGCGATGGCATGGGCCAGCACCTGCTGATGCCCAGACAGCGCTACACGCCCGCACGCTGCTGGCCCGGGCTGGCGTGGACCTGAGCGGCGCAATCGCCTCAGTGCCAGTTGGTAGCGCCCATGAAAAAGTCCCGCGAGGCGGGGCTTTTTCTGCAGACTCAAGCCAGCAACGGCAGGTCAATCGCCTTGTTGCTTCTGCATGTGCTCCCAGCGCTCCTGCGCATCAATGGTGCGCTCGGCCGTCAGCCGCGCGTCCAGGCGGTCCAGCCCGATCTCCTCACCCGAATCGGCACAGTAACCGTAGTCACCTGCCTCCAACCGCTTCAGGGTGCTGTCGATCTTGCCGATCAGCTTGCGGTAGCGGTCACGGGTACGCAGTTCCAGCGAGTTCTCGGTTTCACGGGTCGCACGCTCGGCCTCGTCGCCTACATCGCGCACTTCATCCTTGAGATTCTCGATGGTCTGCTTGGACTCTTCCACCAGATCAGCGCGCCAGGTGAGCAGGCGCTGGCGGAAATATTCCAGCTGCAGGGTGCTCATGTACTCCTCGTCCGCGCCGGGCTTGTAGCCATCGGGGACGATCGGACGGCCGGTGGATTCATCGGTCTTGTAGGGCACCACCTTGACCTTCGCGCGCGGAGCGGGCGTGGCCGAAGGGTTGGAAACCACGGCAACCGCCACCTTGCCCGTGGGGCGAGGAATGGGAGCCTTTGCGACGGGGGCCGGCGGAGCGGCGGCGGATTTCGAATTTTTGGAAGTTTTGGGGGAAGGCACTGTTTTTTTAGTATTCGGTTTGACGGCTGGCGCCGGTGCCGGGGTTGCAGCAGCCTTGAGAACAGGCGCTACGGCACGGCCAGCGGCCGGGGGGGCGGTCTTGGCAGGAGTCGCTTTGGCCGCAGCCGGCTTGGGGGCCGACTTCGGTACGGAGGGGGTGACTGCAGGCTTCTTGGCCTGTGCGGTCTTTGCGGCGGGTTTCGCGGCGACAGGCTTCACAGCAGCCTTGACTGTGGGCTTGGGCGCGGGCTTCGATGCGACCGCCTTCTTGGCGGGCACAGGTTTTCTGATCGGAGACGCTTTCTTGGCGACTGCTTTTTTGGCCGCTACCACGGGCTTGACAACGGCTTTGCTGGCAACGGTCCTGACCGCGGCTTTTTGGGCCGCTACGGGCTTGGCTGCAGGCTTCTTGACCGCCGCCGACTTGGCAACGGCCTTCCTGGCAACAGGCTTGGCGGGTTTCTTGGCCGGCACGGCGGCCTTCTTCGCAGGTTTCTTCGCAGCCACGAAAAGCGCTTCCTTCAACTTCCCAGGTCCGGGAAGGGGGCGTCTTTATAGCCTACCGCGTCCGGTGCGGCAACCACCGCTTCACTGAAGTCGCCACGCAACTCGCATATCATCCGGGGATGGTCGGCCGTTTGCTCATTCTCCTCCTGCAGTTTTACAAGCGCTTCATCAGTCCTTTGCTGGGGCCGCGCTGCCGCTTCGCGCCCAGCTGCTCGGAATACGCGATGCAGGCAATCGCGCGCTTTGGTCCGCTGTCAGGCAGCTGGCTTGCCATCAGGCGTATTGGTCGCTGCCATCCGTTTCACCCGGGCGGGCATGACCCGGTCCCGGAAAAACCCCGCCTCGCCACCCCACCCACCACAGGAAACCCTTGATGCCCGGCACCCTGATAGTCAATGCACGTCTGGTCAACGAAGGCCGAGAATTTGACGGCGACCTGCGCTTCGCCGATGGCCGCATCACCCACGTTGGCGCGCAACTGCAGCCCCAGCCAGGCGATCAGGTCATCGAAGCCGGTGGCCGCTGGCTGCTGCCGGGGATGATCGATGACCAGGTTCATTTCCGCGAACCCGGCCTCACCCACAAGGGCGATATCGCCAGCGAGTCGGCCGCCGCCGCCGCCGGCGGGCTGACCACCTTCATGGACATGCCCAACACCACCCCACCCACGCTGGGTGCCGCCGCGCTGGAGGCCAAGTACCTGAGCGCCGCCGGTCGGGCCTGGAGCAACTTCGGTTTCTACCTGGGCGCCAGCAACGACAACCTGGAAGCGGTGCGCAGCCTGGACCCGAAGACCGCACCGGGCATCAAGGTGTTCATGGGCGCGTCCACCGGCAACATGCTGGTGGACAACCCCGAGACCCTGGACGCGATCTTCCGCGAGGCCCCGACCCCCATCATCACCCATTGCGAAGACACGCCGACCATCGACGCCAACCTGGCCTTGTTCAAGCAGCAGTATGGCGAGGACATCCCGGTGGAATGCCATCCCGACATCCGTTCTCGCGAGGCCTGCATCAAGTCCACGCGGCTGGCCATGTCGCTGGCGCGCAAGCACGGCACCCGCCTGCACGTGCTGCACATTTCCACGGCCGACGAACTGGCCCTGTTCCAGCCAGGCCCGTTGATCGACGCCAATGGACTGCGCAAGCGCATTACCGCCGAAACCTGCATCCACTTCCTGCGCTTCGACCGCAGCGACTACGCGCGCCTGGGCAACCTGATCAAGTGCAATCCGGCCATCAAGGACGTCAGTGACCGCGAAGCGCTGATCCGCGCGCTGGCCGACAACGTAATCGACGTACTGGCCACCGACCACGCGCCGCATACGCTGGAAGAGAAATCAAAACCTTACTCGCAAGCGCCGTCCGGCCTGCCCCTGGTGCAGTACGCGCTGGTGGCGGCGCTGGAACTGGTGCACGAGAAGAAATCCACGGTAGCGCAGATCGTCAACAAGTTCGCCCACGCCCCGGCGCAGTTGTTTGATGTAAAAGAGCGCGGCTATCTGCGCGAAGGCTATTGGGCCGATCTGGTGCTGGTTGAAGATCGGCCCTTCACGGTCCGGCGCGAAGACGTGCTTTCCAAATGTGGCTGGTCGCCCTTCGAAGGCACCACCTTCCAGTCGCGGATCGCCGGCACCTGGGTCAACGGGCGGATGGTGTGGAATGGCGAGCAACTGGTCGGCACGCCGAATGGCAAGCGACTGGAGTTCGACCGTTGAAATTGCGTTCTGCGTGGCTGCTGCTGGCGTTCTTTGTTTTCCCAGGGCTGGCACAGCAGCCGTCCCCGGTTTCGGCAACCGGCAGCGTAGTGTTTCCCGCCCGGGTGTCCCAGGGCGCGCTGCTGTTCGGCAAGGTGCCACCAGGCAGCAAGGTGCTGTATGGCGGACGCTCGCTGCGTGTGAGCAGCTATGGCACCGTGGTGCTGGGCGTGGGGCGCGATGAACGGGGCCCTTTACACATTGAGATTGTGCGGGACGATGGCAGACAAGAGTCCACGCAAGTCATGGTCACGCCGCGCGACTGGCCGGTGGAGCACGTCAATGGGGTGCCGCCCAAGACCGTCAATCCACCGCCCGCCATTGCCGAGCGCATCAAACGCGAACAGGCGCTGGTGACTGCGGCCCGCGGGCGCGACGACGATCGCACCGATTTCGCCACGCCTTTCATCTGGCCGGTGCAGGGCCGCATCAGTGGCCGCTTTGGCAATGGCCGCATTTACAACGGGCAACCGGGCAGCGGCCATTCCGGCATGGATATCGCCGCGCCCACCGGCACCCCGGTCAAGGCCCCGGCAGCGGGCGTGGTGACGTTTGCCGCTACTGGGCTGTACTTGACCGGTGGCACCCTGCTGCTGGACCACGGCTTCGGAGTGAGCTCGAATTTCCTGCACCTGTCGCGCATCGACGTGAAAGTCGGCGATCGTGTCGAGCAGGGCCAGGTCATCGCCGCCGTTGGCGCCACGGGACGCGCGACCGGGCCGCATCTGCATTGGGGGATGAACTGGTTCTCCGTGCGCATCGACCCACTGCTGGTGCTGGAACGCGGGCAGTAACCGCGTCGGCTGTGCAGCGCCCCGGCGCGCTGCGTCGCGCTACAAATCAGGAGTAACGAATCGCCCGGGTGGCGCGGTTCTCCGTGCGCTTCGACCCACTGCTGGTGCTGGAACGCGGGCAGTAACCCCTTGGCACGCACCTGCACGCCAGCTTGCCAGTTCTTGTAGAGCCGGGCTTGCTGGGCTGGAATTGATGCGCTTCAGCCCAAGGCAACCGAGCAAGCCCGGCTCTACAACGTTACGGGGTCAGGCGTTGCTACCGCTGACCCGCGCCACGGCATCGTGCGGGTGCAGGCTTTCATAATGGGAAACGCTGGCCTGGTAGCTTTCTACCCGCGCATCCACGGCCAGCACCGAGGCGACTCGCCGCGCGGCATCCTCGCAGAACATCAGATTATCGGCATTGAGCCGCGCGAAAGCCTGCTCATCGACGCGCTTGACTGCCGTTTGCACCGGCGTGGCCAAGACTTTTTCAAGCGCGTCGATCAGCGGCAGCAAGGGCAACTCATCGAACTGGGTGCGCAACACAACCCGCACCTGCGCCCGACTGCGCTGCGCATGCGGGGTCGCCGCCATGCCGCGCTCGGACTGCAGCCAGTCGTGAACAGCCTGACTGGAAAGCGGGACGACGGCGCCGAAATCCTGACTGAAGCGTTCGGCATTGAGCTGCCGCGAAAGCGCCGCCGAGGCCGGGCAGGTGCTCGAATATTCCACCGAAAAGCCCAGCGCAAGCTGCAGGTGTCCGTCGCACAAGGTCGCTTCAATCTCGACCGGATAGGATTTCCAGCCGGAATTGTCGCTTTCCAGCGCACGCCGCAGCAGCAAGGCCTGGTACCGGAGCTTCAGGCGCGCCTGTGTAGCCAGCCCCGCCTGCGAAGCAACGCTTTCCTGCAACACATGCCGCAAGCCGGCCGGAGTGATGACCTCGCGTGCCAGGCCTTCCTGGAGGTGCCGGTACAGACGCGACATATGGATGCCACGCGCGTCCTGGTTCACCAGGTTCACCGAGAGATCGACACTTGCCGGTACCTGCACGAAGCCGCCTGCGCCATCGGAGATGCGTACCGGCAGGGCGATTCCTTCCATACCCACCCACTCCAGCGCACGCGCCAGCGGCACGGCCTGGCCGGCGACATCGGGCAGATCGGTTGAGGGAACCAGGGGGCGTGAGACGGACATCGGCAAAACCGTAGCGGCGGAACGAAGCGCCCATTGTACCGGCTCGCCTCCGGGCGCTCCTGAAACGCAGCGTTACGTCAGGCCTGACTTGCCGCGCGCCACCCCAGCCACAGTGCACGTGGCGGTGAAAGCGTGGCGACCGCGGCTGCGCTGGCCTTGAATCGCTGCAACTGCGAGCGCGCCAGTGCCGAGGCCAGCCGCCGCGGCAGGGGTCCGGCGGCACGGGCCGGCCAGTGATCCAGCAACCGGGCGGTCCAGTCGGCTTGCGAAAGTGCCTGTTGGCTGCCTGCCTGCAACGGAATTGCGGCAGCACCGCCACCTTCCAGCCGTGTCGCCAGCAACTGCGCGGCAAGCGCATGACTCCAGCCGCTGACTTGCGGGAACGCGAACAGGACGCGCTCCACTGCGGCGATCGCATCAGCCAAGGGCAGCGC
This sequence comes from Pseudoxanthomonas sp., assembly GCA_039927795.1. GTDB lineage: Bacteria > Pseudomonadota > Gammaproteobacteria > Xanthomonadales > Xanthomonadaceae > Pseudoxanthomonas_A. The sequence goes on along the minus strand of JBDSUI010000226.1, from coordinate 16,165 downwards.
GATCTCGAAGGCCTCTGCTTCGGTGGCCGGGGTTTCGCGCATGCGCTTCAATGCAGGCAATGCCTCGGCCAACTCGAACCATGGCGCGCGGTGCGGCTCAAGCACGCGGCCCAAGGGATGGCGTGAACGCTGCCGCTGCCAGTCGCGCAGTTCCTCGCCCCACCAGGCCAGCTTGGCATCGGCTGGCAACGGATCGCCGGTGATGTTCATGGCATCGGTGAATTCCTGCAGCAGGGCGAACCACGCCACTGCCAGCGCACGTTGCGCTTCGGGCACGAAGACCTCGACCACGCGCCACTCCGGCCAGCGCGTGCGCCATTTATCGAGAAAGCTGTCGAGTGCAGTGGAATCGTTCATGGGCCATTGATCAGTTGCTGAGGAGGTTTCCCTGAAGTCCCGGCTGCACCCGCTGCACCGGCGCAGGCGCACGCCATTGCTGGCAGCGCCTGCAGTTACGGGCGCTGTGGCCAGTGTGCAGGGTCGAGCAGTTGGGCGGGCGATTCCAGCACCACGTCCGCTCCCCACCCGGCCGGATTTTCGTGGTCCTGGCGATAACCCCACAAGACCGCGATGGAAGCCATGCCCGCGGCGCGTGCGGCCTGGATATCGCGTTCGTCATCGCCGACATACACGCAATCGGCAATGGCCATACCCATGCGTTCGGCAGCGACCTGCAGTGGCATCGGATGCGGTTTCTTTTCGGCCAGCGTGTCGCCTCCTATCAGGACCGCGCAACGCGAGGCCCAGCCCAGCTGCGGCAGGATTTCACGTGCCAGGTATTCGGGTTTGTTGGTCACGATGCCCCAGCGGCAACCGGCCTGTTCCAGGGCAGACAGCATCGGGTCGATATGTTCGAACAACACGCTGTGCCTGCCCAGCTCCTGCAGATACCGGTCCAGGAACGCAGGCACCATGGCCTCACGCGCCGCCGTGTCCAGGTCGGGAAAGGCGCCGCCCAGCATGGCGCGTGAGCCTTTCGAGACATGTGGGCGGATCTGCGCCAGCGTCATTGGCGGCCTGCCCTGCTCCTGCCTCAAGTGGTTGGCAGTGGCCAGCATGTCCGGTGCGCTGTCCAGCAGGGTGCCGTCCAGATCGAACAGCGCCGCACGCGGGAAGCGGCCCGCGGTCATGCAGGCTTGCTGGCGCTGGCCAGGTAATTCACGTCGGTGCGGCCAATAATCCGGGCCGCATTGCGCCAGGGTTCGTAGGCCAGCCCGCTCACGTCATCGAGATGCAAACCGGCTGCGCGCAGCCAGGCGGCGAGTTCGGCCGGCTTGATGAAATCCTGGTAGTGGTGGGTGCCCTTGGGCAGCAGACGCGCCACGTATTCGGCACCGACGATGGCCAGGGCGAAGGCGGCCGGCGTGCGGTTCAGCGTGGACAGGAACAGCTGGCCGCCTGGTTTCAACAGCGCCGCGCAGGCGCTGATGATCGCGGCAGGATCAGGCACGTGTTCCAGCATTTCCATGCAGGTGATCGCATCGAAGCTGGCCGGACGCTGCTGGGCCAGCGACTCCACCGATTGCAGCAGGTAAGTAACTTCGACCTTTGATTCCAGTCCATGCAGCCTGGCGACCTTGATCAACTCCGGGGCCAGGTCCGTTGCCGTGACCCGCGCGCCTTCGCGCGCCAGCGCCTCACTGAGCAGGCCGGCGCCGCAGCCCACGTCCAGCACGGCAGAGCCGCGCAAGTCGAGGCGCCGCTTCACGTAGTCCAGCCGCGCCGGGTTCAATGCATGCAACGCCTTCTGTGGCCCCTGCGGGTCCCACCAGCGATTGGCCAGGGCCCCAAACTTGTCCAGTTCGGCCTGGTCGAAATTCTGCGGCTCCGGTTGCGACGGCGGTTCTGTTTGCTGCGGGTTGTTCATGCGGTTCAATCCAATCCAGGAAACATCATCACGGTGGTGGCAGCTTTAGCAGGTAGGCGGGCACCGGCGCTGCGCAGATCTTCAGGCACGCAGCCCGCTGATCCGTTGTTGCCATTGTCGTGCATTGGCGACGATGCCGGGCAGGTCCATGTCGACCAGTTCGCGGGTGCGCAGCCTGGGTTTACCTGCAATCCAGACATCGCTGACCTGCTGGCGGCCGGTGGCATAGATGAGCTGCGAAACAACGTGATGCAGCGGCTGCGTTTCCGGCGCCGACAGGTCCACGCAGACCAGGTCGGCCTGTTTGCCCGGCTCGATGGAGCCAACCAGGTGGTCGAACCCCATGGCCTTGGCGCCGCCCAGCGTGGCCGCGCGTAGCGCGCTGAAGGCATCGAAACCGGCAGCGTCGTCTGCCACGGCCTTGGCCAGCAGGGCCGCCGTGCGGGTTTCACCAAACATGTCCAGGTCGTTGTTGCTGGCCACGCCGTCGGTGCCGATTGCCAGGTTGACCCCTGCCCTTTGCAACGCGCAGGCCGGGCAGAAACCGGAGGCCAGCTTGAGGTTGGATTCCGGGCAATGCACCACCGACACGCCACGCTCGGCGCACAAGTGGATTTCGGCCTCGGTCAACTGGGTCATGTGCACGGCGATAAGCCGGTCATTCAGCAGTCCCAGCCTGTCCATACGCGCGATCGGGCGCTGGCCGTACTGTTGCTGCGACTGGGCAACTTCCTGCGCGGTTTCGTGCAGGTGCAGGTGCACCGGCACATCCAGCTGGTCGGCCAGCATGCGCACATGTTCGAAGTTGGCGTCCGAGACCGTTTACGGCGCGTGCGGCGCGAACGCGGTGGCGACCAACGCGTCGTCACGCCACTGGTCGTGGACTTCGCCGGCACGATCGAAATATTCGCTGTCCGAGCGCGCCCAGGCCGTGGGGAAGTCGATCACCGGCAGGCCCACGCGCGCGCGGAAGCCATGGCGCTTGTAGGTGGCGGCTTGCACGTCGGGGAAGAAATAGTTTTCGTTGCAGCAGGTGGTGCCGCCACGGAGCATCTCCGCAATGGCCAGGGTCACGCCGTCGGCGACGAACTCGGGGCCCATCACGGCGGCCTCGATTGGCCAGATGTGTTCCTGCAGCCAGACCTTCAGCGGCAGGTCGTCCGCGACGCCGCGCAGCAGGGTCATGGGGTTGTGCACGTGGGCGTTGACCAGGCCGGGAATCAGCGCGGCGTCGGGCCGCGACACTACCTGCGCCGCGGCGAAACGCTGGCGCGCCTCGGCAATGGGCAGGACCGCCACGATCCGGCTGCCCAAGACCGCCACCGCATGGTCTTCCAGGACCACCGCGTGCGGCACGACCGGCACCACGAAGGCAGCTTCGATCAGCAAGTCGCAGACTTCGTGCTGGGGGTTTTCAGTCATGCCGTGCTCTGAATTGGGGGAGAGTCGCAACATTCCAGGCGAGCTGGACCGGCAGTGCCGGTGGCCGGTTCGCGCAAGCCTGGCGTGTTTCTACACGCCCGCAGGGTGTTATCGACCCGCAGCCGCAAGCAACGTAAATGTAGCGGGGTGCCTGATCCCCGCCTGCGCGGGGATGATGAATTCGCGTAGCCGCGCGGGCGCGGGCCAATGCGTCACTTGACCCGCGATTCGTATTCGCCGGTGCGGGTGTTGACCTTGATGAGCTCGTCCTGGCCTACGAACAGGGGCACGCGCACTACTGCGCCGGTTTCCAGGGTGGCCGGCTTACCGCCGCCACCGGAGGTGTCGCCGCGGACGCCGGGGTCGGTCTCGACAATCTTCAATTCCACGAAATTGGGTGGGACTACCTGGATGGGCACGCCATTCCACAAGGTCACCACGCAGACTTCTTCGCCCTTCAGCCACTTGGACGCATCGCCCACGCCATTCTTGTCGGCCTGGACCTGTTCGAAGGTTTCCGGCTGCATGAAGTGCCAGTACTCGCCGTCGGCGTACAGGAACTGCATGTCGGTGTCGATGACATCGGCCGCTTCCAGATCATCAGTGGCCTTCATGGTCAATTCGACCATGCGGCCGGACTTGATGAAGCGGTACTTCAGACGCGTAAAGGCCTGGCCCTTTCCCGGTTTGACGTACTCGGTCTCAACGATGACGCAGGGTTCGTTGTTGACCAGGATCTTCAAACCGTTCTTGACATCGTTCATGCCGTAGCTGGCCATGTAAAACTCCTGAGGTGGGGCAAGCCCGCCGCGGTTCGCGGCCGGACAGATAGAATGGGAAGCCCGCCGGGACCAGCAGGCGCTTGTTTTCAGACCGCCAATGATACCTGCAGCCGCCATTCCCTCACACGCAGACCGCTCACCCGGCAGCCCCCCGGCGCCTGTGCGCTGGCAACAGCTGTGGCGCGAAGCGGTGCGCGATCCGCGCGAGCTGCTTGGTCTGCTGGGTCTGGAATCGCTGGCCGGGCGCATTTCCGATGCGGCGGCGCTGCAGTTCCCGATGCGGGTGCCGCGGGGTTTCGTGGCGCGCATGCGCCACGCCGATCCTGCCGACCCACTGCTTCGCCAGGTGCTGCCACTGGACGAGGAGATGAACCTGGCACCGGGATTCTCGCTGGACGCGGTAGGCGATGCCGCCGCCCGCGCCGGCCCTGGCGTGCTACAGAAATACCAGGGTCGCGCGCTGCTCGTGGCCACCGGCAGTTGCGCGATAAACTGCCGCTACTGCTTTCGCCGCCATTTCCCGTACGCCGAGGAAACGGCCGCCCATGACGGCTGGCGCGAAACCCTGCAGCTCATTGGCAGCGACACGAGCATCGAGGAAGTGATCCTGTCCGGCGGCGACCCGCTGTCGTTGGCCACCGCCAAGCTGGCCGAACTGACCGCTGCCCTGGCCGACGTCGGTCACCTGAAACGGCTGCGCATCCATACCCGCCTGCCGGTGGTCCTGCCCCAGCGCGTGGACCCGCCGCTGCTGCACTGGCTCAGGCAACTGCCCTGGCCAGTGGCGATCGTGCTGCACGCCAACCATGCCAATGAATTCGATGCCCACGTCGACTCGGCGCTGGCCGACCTGCGCGACAGCGGCGCCGTGCTGCTCAACCAGGCCGTCCTGCTGCGCGGCGTCAACGACAGCGTCGAGACCCTTGCCGAGCTCAGCGAACGCGGCTATTCCGCCGGCGTGCTGCCCTATTACCTGCATCAGCTGGACCGCATCCAGGGTGCGTCCCACTTCGAAGTACCCGACCACGTAGCCAGAGCCTTGCATGCCTCGCTGGCGGCGCGGTTGTCCGGCTACCTGGTGCCACGGCTGGTGCGTGAAGTCGCCGGCGACACCGGCAAGCGAGCTCTCTAGGCGTGGCAGTGGGAGCAAAGACGCGACTGACCGCCCAGTTCCGACGCCTGGACGATGGACGCTTCCGCACTCATCGTGTATTAAACCCGCTCCCCCGGCGGATGTGATGCATGCAGATCGGTAAAGACACCACCATCCGGTTGATGATCGTCGACGACAGCGGCGAAGACGCGGAAGCGGTCGTCAGCGCGTTCCGCAATGGCGGCATTGCCATCCGCCCCCATCGCCCGCTCGACGCCGCAGAACTGGCCAGCACGCTGGCTTCCCAGCCCATTGACCTGGTGCTGGCCGCGAAATCCTCGCAGGTGCTTTCCCTGGAAGCCGTGCTGGCCCAGGTGGCCGCCAGCGGCAAGGACATCCCCGTCATCGCCCTGGCCGACAGCATCGACGAAGCCTCGTTGATCGCCGACCTGGGCCTGGGCGCACGCGCCATTGCCATGCGCGGGCGCTACGAACACCTGCTGAAAGTATTGCGTGGCCAATGGGCCGACCTGGAAGCACGCCGTGCGCTGCGCCTGCTCGAGGCCCAACTGCGCGAAACCGAGCGGCGCTGTGATGCACTTATTTCATCCTCGCGCGACCCCATCGCCTACATCCACGAAGGCATGCACATCCGCGCCAACGAGGCCTATCTGGAGATGTTCGGCTTCGAGTCCTTCGAAGATGTCGAGGGCCTGTCCCTGCTTGACCTGGTGGCACCGCAGTACGTGGCCGAGTTCAAGTTGCTGCTCAAGAAGCTGGGCAAGGGCGAAGCACCCCCGCGTTTCGAGCTGGAAGCGCGTTCTGTGGACGGCCAGAGTTTCCCGGCCGCACTGGAATTTGCCACCGCCACCTACGAGGGTGAATCCTGCGTGCAGGTGGTATTCCGCCGCCGCGAGTTCGAGCAGGACCCGGAGCTGGCGCGCGAGGTGGAGGACCTGCGCCAGCGTGACATGGTCACCGGCCTGCTGAATCGTTCCACCTTCCTGCATGCGCTGGAAGACGTGGTCAGCAAGGTGGCCCATGGCGAAGGCAAGCACGCCCTGCTGCTGGTCGAACCGGACCACTACCAGCGCCTGCTGCAGGAGTTCGGCCTGGATTCGGCCGACGCCCTGATCGCAGCCCTGGCGGCGCGGCTGGTCGAGCAACTGGACCCCGGCACCATCACGGCACGTTTCGGCGAACGCAGTTTTGCCATCCTGCTCAATGGCGACCATGCCCAGACCGCGGCACTCAGCGCACGCGTGCTGGCGGGCTTCTCCTCCAACGTCACCAATGCCGGCGAGCGTTCGGCCGTTATCACCGCAAGCATTGGCGGCGTGCAGATTGGCGAGAACATCGCCACCGTTAGCCAGGTCCTGAACCGGGCCAGTGAGAGCCTGCAGAACGCCAGCGCCCTGGGCGGCAACCGCAGCGAGATTTTCGACCCGGGCGCGGTAGACCGTGCCGAGGAAGAACGCGTGCAGAGCTGGGTCACGCTGATGCACTCGGCCCTTGAGAACGACGGCTTCCAGCTGCATTTCCAGCCCGTGGTCAGCCTGCAGGGTGAACCGGGCGAGCTATACGAAGCGTTCCTGCGCCTTGAAAACGACGGCGAGCTGGTGCAGCCGCAGGCCTTCCTGGGCATTGCCGAGGACAATGGCATGCTGGATGCGCTGGATCGCTGGGTAGTAACGCGTTCCATCCAGTTGCTGGGCGAGCGCATGCGCAGCGGCCACGACACCCGCATGCTGGTCAAGATCAGCCCGTTCTCGTTTTCCGACGATCGCATGCTGGCCCTTATCGAACAGCAGCTGGCCGAACACGGCGTGCCTGCCGAGCGGCTTTGGCTGCAGGTCCAGGAGGCCAAGGTCTTCACCCACCTGCGCCAGGCGCAGGCGTTCCTGGCCGGCACCACCCGCCTGGGCTGCAAAGTGGGGCTGGAAAAATTCGGTTCCGGTCTTGACTCGTTCCAGTTGCTGGCCCACTTCAAGCCCGCGTTCCTGAAGATCGATCGCAGCTTCACCGAAGACCAGACCAAGATGACCGAGCACCAGCCGAAGATCCGCGAGATTGCCGAGCGCGCCCGCGCCGAAGGCATGCACACGATTGCCGAATTCGTGCAGGATGCGGCCACCATGAGCTTCCTGTTCGGGGCTGGCGTGGACTATGTGGAAGGATTCTTCCTGGCCTCGCCGTCGGCCATCATGAACTACGACTTCTCCTGAGTGCATGCCCATGAAAAAGCCCGCCTTGCAGCGGGCTTTTTTATTTGCGCCGAAGTAACAGCTGTCACTGGCTGACGGTATTTCCCTGGTTGCGCAAGGCGTCGATGCGCACCTGCATGGGCGGATGGCTGAGGAACAGCTTCTTCAACCCTTCGCCCAGGCCGCCGGCAATGCCAAAGGCTTCGACCTGCGCCGGCAGCGTGCTGGGCTGGTGGTTGGCCTGCAGGCGCTCCAGCGCCGCGATCATCTTGCCGCGTCCGGCCAGCGCGGCCCCGCCGGCATCGGCCCGGAATTCGCGCCGCCGCGAGAACCACATCGCGATCATGGTCGCGAACAGCCCCAGGACCATCTCCAGCACCATGACAATCAGGAAATAGGCGATGCCCGGCCCGCGGCTGTCGCGATTTCCCGACAGCGCCCCGTCAATGACGCCGCCAACCACGCGCGCCAGCACGATGACGAAGGTATTCAGCACGCCTTGCAGCAGCGCCATGGTGACCATGTCGCCATTGGCGACGTGGCTGAGCTCATGACCAAGCACCGCTTCTGCCTCGTCCCGGCTCATGTTGCGCAACAGGCCGCTGGAGACCGCCACCAGCGCCATGTTGCGGTTGGCACCGGTGGCAAAGGCGTTGATCTCGGGCGCCTCGTAGACCGCAACCTCGGGCACGCCGATGCCGGCGGCCTGTGCCTGCCGCTGCACCGTGGCCAGCAACCACTGCTCGGCTTCGTTGCGCGGCTGGGTGATCACCTGCGCGCCGGTCGCACGCTTGGCCATGGTCTTGGACAACAACAACGAGATCAGCGAGCCGCCGAAGCCGAAGATAGCCGCCATTACCAGCAAGCCACTCATCTGGTTGGGGTGCACACCCAACAAGGACATGACCACGCCTGCCAGCAGCATGACCGCCAGGTTGGTGGCCAGGAACAAAGCGATACGGTTTAACACGGGAAACTCCAGGAGATTCAGGGCCATGGCGGTAATGCTGGCTCGCCACCCCTGGGATCTGCGGCGCACGCGGCTTGAATTCAACACCGGGGCTGACCGCTGATTCAGATTTCCCGATAATGCCTGTGATGCCAGTCCAGCCTTTCTATCGCGGACGTTTCGCGCCCTCGCCTACCGGACCCTTGCACCTGGGCTCGCTGACCACAGCGTTGGGCAGCTGGTTGCTGGCGCGCCACGCGCAAGGACAATGGTGGGTACGGGTGGAGGACCTTGATCCACCGCGTGAAATCCAGGGCGCGGCCGAACATCAGCTGGCCACCCTGCATGCCTTTGGCCTGCGTGCGGACCGGCCGGTGCAGTCGCAGAGTCAACGTGGCGCGCTCTACCAGACTGCCGTGGACCGCTTGCTGGACGAAGACAGAGCCTACTTCTGCCACTGCAGCCGCTCGGATCTGGCCGCACTCGATGGCGTGCACCACCAATGCCTGGGCCACGGCAAGCGTAAGGAAAAGGCGATACGCCTGCGGGTGCCGGAAGGCACGCGGATTTCCTTCATCGATGGCCTGCAGGGCCACATCAGCCAGGACGTCTGGCGCGCGGTGGGCGACTTTGTGTTGAAGCGCGCCGATGGGTTGTGGGCCTATCAACTTGCGGTGGTCGTGGATGATGCCGCGCAAGGCATGAGCGACATCGTGCGTGGCGCCGACCTGTTGGACTCGACGCCGCGACAGTTGCTGTTGCAGCAGGCGCTTGGGCTGCCTGCCCCTCGCTACCTGCATCTGCCCGTGGTCATCGATGACCTGGGCGCAAAACTGTCAAAGTCATCTGCGGCCATGGCCATTGACAGCAGTTCGCCCCTCCCCGCCCTGCAGGCCGCGTGGCAACTGCTGGGCCAGGCGACCCTGCCGGAGCAGGCTGGCAAGGACGCGGCCGCCTTCCTGTCCTGGGCGCAGGCATTTTTTTCCCCCGGGCAACTGCCGCGCAGCCGATCGGTCGTACTCGCTGCAGTGCACAACGAGACTCACCGCTGCGCTGTCTAGAATCATTCAGCACCGCCACTCTTACTGGCGGACAGAGAGAAAACAAATGACAGCACGCGTCGCTTTGGTGACCGGAGGTACTGGCGGGATCGGCAGCGCCATCTGCAGGAAGCTGGCCGATATGGGCCACAAGGTCGCCACCAATTACCGCAACGAGGAAAAGATGCAGGCCTGGCTGCAGGAAATGCGTGGCAAGGGTTACGAATTCACCGCGGTCAAGGGTGATGTCTCCTCGCCGGAAGAAGCCGAAGCCCTGGTGCGCGAAGTCGAGGCGAAGCTGGGCCCGGTCGACATACTGGTCAACAATGCCGGCATCACCCGCGACACCACCTTCCACCGCATGACCCCGACACAGTGGAACGAGGTCATCAACACCAATCTCGGCTCGGTATACAACATGACCCGGCCGGTCATCGAAGGCATGCGCGCGCGCAAGTGGGGACGAATCATCCAGATCAGCTCCATCAACGGCCAGAAGGGCCAGTACGGGCAGGCCAACTACGCTGCGGCCAAGGCCGGCATGCACGGCTTCACGATTTCCCTGGCACAGGAAAACGCAAAGCTGGGGATCACTGTCAATACGGTTTCGCCCGGCTACATCGGCACTGACATGGTGATGGCGGTACCCGAAGAAGTCCGCAACAAGATCGTTGCGCAGATTCCTACCGGCCGCCTCGGCAGCCCGGAAGAAATTGCCTACGCGGTCGCGTTCTTTGTTCCCGAGGAAGCAAGCTGGATCACCGGCGCCAATCTGTCCGCCAATGGTGGCCAGTACATGGGTTGGTAACCGCAGGCAGCAGGCTCCTGGTGGCAGCAGGTCGAATGCCGGCGGCTGCCGGCTACCCAGGAGCCTGACCCGGGCCACAGCGGTTCCAATTTGCGCTCTTTCCTGAACACTGCTCCACCTTGCCGTCCCTGTTGCATACCCTGCTGCGCCGCGTCATGCTGCGTCTCATTGGATCTAGAGTGATTACTCAATGACAGCGCTGCGCATCATCAAGAAGTATCCGAATCGTCGTCTCTATGACACCGAAATTTCCAGCTACATCACCATCGAGGACGTGCGCCAGCTGATCGTCGATAACGAGGACTTCGAAGTCCGCGACGCCAAGAGCGGCGACGACCTTACCCGCGCGGTGCTGTTGCAGATCATCACCGAGCAGGAGCAGGACGGCGAGCCGATCCTGTCCACCCAGTTGCTCAGCCATATCATCCGTTTCTATGGTGATTCCATGCAGGGCTTCATGGGCAACTACCTGGAGCGCAGCGTCACCTTGTTCATGGAGCAGCAGCAGCAGTTCCGCCAGCAGATGGGCGGCATGCTCGGGCAGACCCCGTGGACGATGATGAACCAGCTGACCGAACGCAATATGGAGCTGTGGCAGGAATTCCAGCGCAACCTGGGCAGCGGCGGCCTGGGCCGTCCCGCCGCCAAGCCGGAAGTCCCACCGCGCGAAGCACCGAAAACCACGCGCTCGCGCTGAGCTCGTTCTGCAACAACGCAAGCCCGCACAGCGATGTGCGGGCTTTTTGATGTCACCACTCTTGGAATGAAAACATGGGCAAGCGCATCGCTGTGGTCACCGGCGGCATTGGGGGACTGGGAACGGAAATCTGCAGGGCACTGGCCCAGGCCGGACGCACGGTAATTGCCGTGGACCTGGAATCACGCCAGGAACGCATCGCCGCGTTCGCCCAGGAAGTGCAGGGCCTGGACATTCGCTTCGCCGCCGCCAACGTGGCCGACTACGACCGTTGCGGTGAGCTGGTCCGCAGCATCGAGCAGGAGCATGGGGCGCTGGATATCCTGGTGAACAACGCCGGCATTACCCGCGATGCGATGCTGCGCAAGATGGACCGCGCGCAATGGGACGCCGTGCTGGACGTGAATCTGGGCAGCGCCTTCAACCTGTGCGGGCATGCGGTGGCAGGAATGCAGGCGCGCGGCTTCGGGCGGGTGGTCAACATCAGCTCGGTCAGCGGCCAGACCGGCAACTTCGGGCAGACCAACTACGCCGCCGCCAAGGCCGGACTGCACGGGTTCACCATGTCGCTGGCACGCGAAACCGCAACCAAGGGCATCACCGTCAACAGCATCTCACCGGGCTATATCGAAACCGCAATGACCGGCGCGATGCCGCCCGAGGTGCTGACCCGGATCACCGGCAGTATTCCCGCCGGTCGCCTGGGCCAGCCCGCAGATATCGCGCGCGCCGTGGCGTTCCTGAGCGATGACGCAGCCGGTTATATCACCGGCGCGAACGTGCCGGTGAATGGCGGACTGTTCATGAGTTTCTGAGCCGGTCTTGCCGCGCGCGCCACAGGCAGACCGCGCGGAACCGTGGGCCGACCGCTCCGTATCAGCGGGAACCTGCCGCTCCCTGACCGCAATACTTGGCATAGAACTGCCTGGCCTGCGGCATCAATGACTGCAGGTGCTGGATGCGATTGGCCGGATCCGGATGGGTGGAGGCAAATTCGGGCGGTCTCTGGCCACCGCCAAGCTCGGACATGCGGTTCCACAGCGGCACCGAGGCTTCCGGGTTGTAGCAGGCGGCGGCGGCCAGCATCAGGCCCACTTCATCGGCCTGGCTTTCATGGTTGCGGCCATAAGGCAGCACCACGCCGTATTGCACGCCTGCACCGATGGCCGACATCACCTGCGGGTCAATGCCCGAAACGCCGGCGGCCATCTGGCCCATCTGCACCAGCTTCTGCTGGGCCATGCGCTGGGAACCGTGCCGCAGCAGCGCGTGCGCAATTTCATGGCCCATCACCACGGCCAGGGCATCGGTGTTCTGGGTGATCGGCAGCAGACCGGTGTAGACCGCAATCTTGCCGCCGGGCAGACAGAAGGCATTGGCTTCCTGCGAGTCGATGACCGCCGCGCTCCATTGGAAATTCCGGTAGCTGGTCGGTGCGTCCACGCCGTGCAAGGCGGCAAGATCGGCACTGACCGGGTCCACGACCTTGATCAGGCGCTTGGCGATATCGTTGACCGCCTGGCTTTGCGGGCTGCTCGGCGGCAGCAGTGCGCCCTGCGCGCTGGCATCACCCACCACCTCCTGGAACGCCTGCGCGCCCAGTTGCACTTCCTCTTCCGGCGTCGCGCCGTAATGGGCCGCGTCCCCGGTGTAGGGGTCGGTCTCCTTGCTGCCCATCCAGCTGACCACGGCATAGATGGCGAACCCGACCAGGATCAGCCAGCGCACGTTACCGAACAGGCCTTTCCGGCGTGGCGCACCCTGCTGCTGGCGGCTCTGCCCCAATGGATCATTTCTCATTTAGCTCTCCCTATTTAGATGCCGCGCACCACACGAAAACCCACCCTTGCATTGGTCATGTCCGAATCAGACGGCGACCGCCAGGCCGCCCTGACCTGCACCGGCGAACTGGCCCAGGAACCACCGCGCACAACGCGCGAGCGACAGCCCGGATTGAACCACGAGGCACCGTCCGCAGGGGCGCGCCGATAGCTGGCGTGCCAGCAATCGCTGACCCATTCGCTGACATTACTACCCAGGTCGTGAAGTCCCCATGCATTGGGTGTGTAGCTGCCCACCGGTGCCGGCCCCCAGAACCCGTCGCCGTAGGAAACAAAGGCGTTGTTCCAGTGCCGGCCACTGGGCGACACGTCGTTGCCGCCGGTCAGGTTGCCGAAACGCGCCGGTGGCACGCCATGGTTTCCCCAGGGGTAGCGGCCCTGGCCGCCAGCGCGGACCGCGTACTCGAACTCCGCCTCACTGGGCAAGCGGTAGCTGTTGCCGGTCTGCAGCGACAGCCATTCCGCATAGGCCTCGGCGTCACGCACGCTGACATGCAGCACCGGCAGGCTGTCGGCAGCATGCCGGCCGGCATAGTCCGACTGCCAGTCCACGCCGCTGCGCCGCGCGAAATTGCCGCTGCGTTCGTCATACACCGTGGAGTGGCCGCGTCTTGTGGCCCGCGGTCGATACCGGGTGGCCTGCACAAAACGACGGAACTCGGCCACGCTGACCGCATGCCGCGACATCGCAAAGCCGCGGTTGAACCGAACGTAATGCGCTGGTTTCTCGCTTTCGGATGCGCCTATTTCGTTTTCCTTGGCACCCATGCTGAATCCACCGTGCGGCACCACGACCATTTCCGGCCCACGGCCCCCATTGGCCAGCGCCTCGGTAAAGCCCTGGCCGGGCTTGAACACGCCGTAATAAGTGGCCAGGTCAATGCGCTGGCGGAAATCGGCGGCCACTGCGTCGCCAGGTTCGGCGATGCGCAGCACTTCGGCCAGCAGCACCCGGGCATTGCGCAGTCCGGGCAGACTGGAAAGATCGCTGAGGCCGGTCTCGCGCAAGGCCGCAATCCGCGCCTTGCGGATGCTGTCGACGCGCTGCCTGGCGTCTTCAATGGTGGCTGAATCCTCGCGCACCCGTGCCGCATGCCCCAGCCAGCGCGCGGCATCGTCGAAATCCCCCGCCAGCGCCCGCGCCTCGGCACGCCGGATCATCGCGCTTTCCGTGGCCGCCAATCCCTGCAGCGCGCGCGACTGGCCGGGCTTGAGCGCAAGCACTTCGCGAAACCCGGCCATAAGCTCGGTCCCATCCGTGCCAAGTTCGCCACTGCGCAGGGCCCGTTCGCCCTCGGCATTCAATCGCCACAGCTGGTCGGCCACATCCACGCGGGTGAGGTAGGCAATCACTTTCTGGTCCTGCGGATTCACGGCGCGCGCCACGGCGGCGATTTCCGCGGCGTGCCTCAGCGCCTGGGCCTGCTCGTCGGCGTCGGCCAGTGCGCGCTCGCCCTGCCTGAGCAGTTGCCGCAACGCCTTGTCCAGGCCGGCGGCCGCCTGCTCGTCACCAGGTAGCAGCGACTGGATCGCCAGGTACAGGGGAATGGCCGCGCGGTCATCCTGGAACAGGCGTTCCTCGGACAGCGCGCGCGCCGCTTCTACTCGCGCCTCGGGAATGCCTTCCACGGTCAGCGCTGGTTTTGGCGCCTCCCAGTTCCAGGCTGCCGCGCCGGTTTCATCGCCACTGACGGTGATGCTGGGCAGGCGCGGGACCACCGCTTCGGTGCGCTCCGCCGGGCCTGGCGCAACGGCTTCCGGCGCCGGCTTGCAGGCGGCCATCAGCAGCAGGGACACCAGCAACAGATACCGGATGAGGCGGATCTTCCTCCACAATGTTTGCCTGCGGCAGGCAAACCGACGTTAGGCTATTGTCGCCCGACCCGGCCACCAATGCATTCACATGGAGATTTCGTGCCCCTTTGGATAGACCAGCCCGCCGCACTGCGGGCACACCTGCAGGAACCACCCGCCTGGGTGGGACTGGATACCGAATTCGTCCGCGAGCGCACCTACTGGCCCCAGTTGGCGCTGGTGCAGATGTCGATAGGCGAACAGATTCTGCTGATCGATCCACGGGTCCCGGGCATGGCCGACGCATTGCGTCCGCTGCTCAATGATCCCAACGTACTCAAGGTGATGCACAGCGCCAGCGAAGACCTGGTGGCCCTGTCGCACGATTGCGGCGCCCTGCCCGCACCCCTCTTCGATACCCAGATCGCCGCGGCCCTGTGCGGCGTGGGCGGCGGCATGGGCTACCAGCGGCTGGTGCAGGAAATCACCGGCGTGGCCCTGATCAAGGGCGAGACGCGCTCGGACTGGTTGCGGCGCCCGCTCAGCGATTCGCAACTGGAATACGCCGCCGATGACGTGGTTCACCTGGGCGCGATCTACCACCAACTCGATACCCGCCTGCGTGCGCTGGGCCGCCGTGACTGGCTGGACCAGGACTGCGCCCGCATGCTCGCCAATGCCGGCGAAGACAGCGAGCGCTGGCCGCACCTGTCCATGCGCAGCTCGCAGTATCTGGAAGCGGACGCCCAACTTCGCCTGCTGCGGCTGTTGCGCTGGCGAGACGTGCAGGCGCGTGCCAGCGACAAACCGCGCAGCTGGATCCTGGACAATGATCTGAGCACGCAATTTGCGCGCCTGCCACCACGCGACCGCGCGCATCTGCAAACCCAGCTGGATGCGCACCCCAAGGCCCCGCGCAAGCTGGGTGACGCGATCTGGGAGGCCTTGAACACGGCCCTGGACGACGAACAGGACATGCCGGTAGCGCGCAATGCCAGCAGCGAGGACAAGGCCGCGCTGAAGCGCATGCAGGATGCCGTCTCCGCCCGCGCCACCGAGCTGGGACTGCCCGACGGCATCCTGGCCTCGCGCCGCTACCTGGAGTCGCTGCAGGAAACCGGCACCTGGCCGCCAAGCCTGAGCGGATGGCGCCGCGACATCCTGCAGCCTGCGCTTGACCCTTTGTTGCCGCCGCCGCAGTAACGATCGCGCCGCCCTGGCAGAGCCGAGCTAGCTCGGCTGCTCCCAATCAGCAGCAAGCGAACTTTCTGCTAGAGCCAAGCCCGCGCGGTTGCTCCCGATCCAGCCCCTTCCCCTCACTCTTTCGCAAGCCTGCACTAGCGCGGCAGCTCGAGATCTGTGCAACCGTCCGCAGACCCCAGCCCCGCACCGACCCAGCGTCTAGACTTGAGTAGTCACCGGCCGCACGCCTGCCGCCGCCTGCCGCCGCCTGTACATGCAGCATTTCCCCGGACCCTCCGTTCATGCCACTTTCCGCACCCGCCTTTCCCTCCGAACTGCTTCCCGCGTTGCAACGCGCGGCGCAGGAAAAAGGCTACGCCTCGCCCACGCCCATCCAGGTACAGGCCATGCCGGTGATCCTGCAAGGCCAGGATGTATTGGCCTGCGCGCAGACCGGTTCAGGCAAGACCGCCGCCTTCGTACTGC
>JBDSUI010000225.1:0-3264 GCA_039927795.1 Pseudoxanthomonas sp. | reverse complement strand
CCAGGGCAACGGGAACAGGCGGTAGGGCTGTCCAGCGGCGGTGCGCAATGCGGCGATCTCGTCGGCCATCGCACCGAGTTCGGCGTAGTGCGAATCGGCGGGGTCGTCGCAGGCCTGGAACACGATTGCATTGCCAGGAGCGAAGCGGGCGAGGGTATCGATGTGCGCGTCGGTGTCGTCGCCCTCCAGGTATCCGTGGTCCAGCCACAACACGCGCTCCTGCCGCAGCCATCCCGCCAGCTTGGTCGTGATCTCTTCCCGCAGCAGCGTCGGGTGGCGTTCGTGCAGGCACTTCCAGGTGGTGAGCAAGCTGCCTTGGCCATCGGTCTCAATAGCTCCGCCTTCTAGCGCAAAGTCGATGCTTTGCACGAAATAGTCATTGAACAGGCTCATGCCCGAGAGTTCGCCGACCAGCATGTCGTCGCGAGCGGCCTCGTACTTGCCGCCCCAGCCGGTGAAGCGGAAATCGAGCAGTTTGTAGCGGTCACCTGCGCAGAGGGTGACCGGGCCGGTATCGCGCAGCCAGGTATCGTCGTATTCGGCTGGCACGAAGCGAACTTGCGCCATGTCCACCCGCGCCGAACGCAGGCGCGCTTCGGCATAGGTCTGCAGGTCTTCGTCTTCCGCGCAGATGATGACCTGCTGGTAGCGGGTGATGGCCGCCACCAGCGCCACGTAGGTCTCCTCGACCTCGCCCAGGCGTTGGGCCCAGTCGGTCTCGGCATGCGGCCACGCAATCAGGATGGCGGACTGTGGTTCCCATTCGGCAGGGAAGCGGAAAACATCGGTCATGAGGTCTGTTCGGTGCCCTTATCGGATAGGCGGCTTGGGCCCGATTTCTTCCGGCCCGGCCTGGTTGGCGACCACGTCGATGACGCGGCTGCGTTCGAAATACACGGTGAAGCCGCTGTAGACCCACCGATTGATGACCGGCCACTGGCTCTTCTGGCCGCCACGGGGCTCCAGTTTCTGCTGGGGCGTGCCGAAGCGCGCTTGCACCGCCGCTGCGGTCAGGCCGCGTGCGGGAAGGGCAGCAGCAGGTTCTTCCTGCACGCGTTCAATCAACAGGGTATCGGCGCTGGCGGCAGCAGCGCAGCACAGCAAGGCGAACATAGGAACAGCAAGCAGGCGACGATTCATGATGGTGGCTCCCCAAAGGACGGGTCTTTATAACAAAAGCGGCCCGACAAAAAACCGCTGCGCATCCACAATGCGCGCTATTGGAGCAGCTGGAAGCGTGGCCGTGGGCCGGCCAGGCGGCGGCAGGCAACAAAAAACCGCCTTGCGGCGGCTTTTGCTTGCACCGTGCGGGCTACGCCTTGGCGCGGCTTGCCGGCATGTCGCTTTCCTGCGCTGACGCGCCTTGAAGACGACGCTGTTTCAGCGCTGACGCGCCTTGAGCACGCCGCTGTTTCAGCGCTGACGCGCCTTGAAACGCGGGTTCGTCTTGCAGATCACGAACACCTTGCCACGGCGGCGGACCACCTTGCAGTCGCGGTGACGGTTCTTTGCCGACTTCAGGGAGGAAAGGACTTTCATGACATACCTCGGGAGGATTCTGGATGGAGAATTCGGGATGGAGCGGGAACGTACGGGTGTAGCGAAAATCAAGCCGCGCATTCTAGCGGCTTTTTTCCTTGATGTTCAAGCCTTTGCCCGCTTACCGGGAGGAATCGTTGGCTTCTTCGGCATGCTAGCCGGTCATAATGGCCCCGATAACACAGGATCACCATGTCTGAAAATATTCCAGTACTGACCATCGACGGGCCCTCCGGGGCCGGCAAGGGTACCGTCAGCCGGCTGGTAGCCCGCCGCCTGGGTTGGCACTACCTGGACTCGGGGGCGCTTTATCGGGCCGTCGGCGTGGCCGCCAGCTGGGCCAACCTGGACGTTTCCGATCCGGCGGCGCTGGTTCGCTGCGCCTTCGACACCGTTGTGACCTTCCAGGAAGACGCCCACGGCGAGCTGCGGGTAGGGGTGAACGGGTCCGACGCGACCGACGAGCTGCGGCTGGAAACGACGGGAGCGGTGGCGTCGGCAATTGCTGCGTTCCCCGAGGTCAGGTCCGCGTTGAAGGAGCGTCAACGCGCTTTCCGCCAGGCGCCGGGGCTGGTTGCCGACGGACGGGACATGGGCACGGTCATCTTCACAGACGCCCCGTACAAGGTTTTCCTGACGGCCAGCGCCGAGGAACGCGCGGAAAGACGCTATAACCAGTTGAAAGACAAAGGGGTTTCGGTCACAATCTCCGGTCTGCTGCGCGAGATCCTTGCGCGCGACGCCCGTGATGCCCAGCGCACGGTGGCACCGCTCAGGCCGGCCGTAGACGCCGTCCTCGTCGATACCACCGGCTTGAACATCGACCAGGTCGTCGAGCGCGTGCTGGCCCTGGTAAAAACCTGAGCCACCCCGATCCAGCAACGCAGCAGCAGCCCCGTCGGGAATCCTCCCTGCGGTTTTTATCCACCACAACACTCACGGTCACAGGCATTCCGCCCAGGCCGACAACGGGTGGACCGTAGCGCATACAACCGGCGTCCGGTCTGCGTCATCAACCGAGATTTATTCAATGATCGAATCATTTGCAGAACTGTTTGAACAGAGCCAGATCCACCTTACCAAGCTGAAGCCCGGTTCCATTGTCATGGGCACCGTTGTGGAAGTCCGCAACGACGTGGTGGTGATCAACGCCGGTCTGAAGTCCGAAGGCATTGTGCCGATCGAACAGTTCCGTAACGACGACGGCACCCTCACCGTAGCCGTCGGCGATGAAGTGAAGGTCGCGCTGGACTCGCTTGAGAATGGTTTTGGCGAAACCGTGCTGTCGCGCGAGAAAGCCAAGCGCGCCATGGTCTGGGACGAGCTGGAAGAAGCCCTGGAAGCCAACGCCACGATCACCGGCCGCATCAGCGGCAAGGTCAAGGGCGGTTTCACCGTCGACATCCGCGACGTCCGCGCCTTCCTGCCCGGTTCCCTGGTCGATGTGCGCCCCGTGCGCGATCCCGGCTACCTGGAAGGCAAGGAACTCGAGTTCAAGATCATCAAGCTCGATCGCAAGCGCAACAATGTCGTGGTTTCGCGCCGCGCCGTGGTTGAAAGTGAAAACAGCGTCGAGCGCGAACAGATGCTTGAGCGTTTGCAGGAAGGCGCCATCGTTACCGGCGTCGTCAAGAACCTCACCGACTACGGCGCATTCGTCGACCTCGGCGGCATAGACGGGCTGCTGCACATCACCGACATGGCCTGGAAGCGCGTGCGCCATCC
>JBDSUI010000224.1:0-3729 GCA_039927795.1 Pseudoxanthomonas sp. | reverse complement strand
TGGTCCACGCCGATGTGGTGCGCACCAATGGCAGCATCGCAGGTGGGCGCTTTGCGGTGATCGGTTACGGCAGCCTGGGCGGCGAGGAACTGGGATTCGGCTCGGACCTGGACCTGGTGTTCGTGTTTGACGCCGAATCTGCGGCGGTTTCCAATGGCGCGCGGCCGCTGGAACCGGGCCGCTGGTACGCGCGGCTGGCGCAGAAGCTGGTGGCGTTGCTGGCGGTGGTCACCGGTGCCGGCCGTCTCTACGACGTCGACGTGCGCCTGCGACCAGAAGGTGCCAAGGGCCTGCTGGTCTCTTCGCTTGCCAGTTACCGCGAATACCAGCTGAAACGGGCCTGGATATGGGAACACCAGGCCCTGGTTCGGGCCCGCGGCGTGGCCGGCGATGCCTCGTTGCTGGAAGAGTTCGATGCAATCCGTGCGGCCACCCTGTCGCAGTCGCGGGATGCGACGGAACTGCGCGGGAAAATAGTCGACATGCGCCTGAAGATGCGGGCCGAGCTGGATCGCAGCGATGCGGCGCGCTTCGACCTGAAACAGGGCGTCGGCGGACTGGTCGATCTGGAGTTCCTGTTGCAGTACCTGGTCCTGCGCGATTCGCGCGCGCATGCCGGCTTGCTGGTGCCGCGTGACACGCAATCGCTGATTCTCGCGGCGCAGGCCATAGGTTCGTTTGATCCGGTGCAATCGGAAGCGTTGCGACGCGTGCAGGGCTGGTTCGTCGCCCAGGGCCTGATCTGCACGCTGGACCGTCGCCAGCGCCTGCTGCCGGAAAGCGATGCGCTGATAGAAGCGCGGGCCATCGTGCAGGAAGCCGTGCGGGCGCACGGGCTTTCATTCGAGCCGCCAACACAACCCCTGTAGCGCCGAGCTTGCCCGGTTGCCTAGGGAGTGCCGCGCAAAGCAGCCGAGCACGCTGGGGAGCCTCTGAACAATCGACAGTGAACAGCGAAACCATGAGAAACCCGGTTCCTGGTAAGCCTGTCGAATCACGTTTTTCGCCTGGAAATCGAACTATTGCGCGCCTGGACTTGTGCCCAGCGCCTTCTGCTACAGCTCATCAAGAACAGAATCGAGTTGTTCAGAACGTCCCCAGGCTCTGGCGATCAGGCTGGGGCACCCAAGCAAGCTCAAGCAAGCTCGGCTCTGCGCAACAGGTGCAAGGCAGCCGAGCAAGCTCGGCTCGGCGCACCAGGGTCAAAGCAGGGACAGGCGTTGCTTCACCAGGGCGGCGACGCGCGCGGTTTCGCGCAGGGGCTCCACCGGGAACGCGTCCAGGGTCGTGTCCATGGCGCGGATGCGGCCGCGCGCAAGCAAGGCATCCAGGAATCGTCGCGGCCGGCCCTTGACGCGCATAGGATCGAATACGAACACCGGCGCGGCGGTGGCGCAGGCTTCGGAGACCATGTTGACCGAGTCCGGCGAACATACGATGCGGTCGGCCCAGGCCAACAAGCCGGCGTACGGATTGGATCCATCGGAGGGGTCGCACCAGACCACGCCGGGAGTCACCTGGTAACGCAGCCGCAACGCGGCGACCACCTCAGCGGGGGTCCGACGCGAGGTGGTGATCAGCACGCTGCCGCCTTCGCGGGCCAGCGACACATCCAGTTTCGTGGCCAGCGCCTCGAAGGCGCTGTGCTCGAAACGCGCATGCGTGCTGGAACCGCCCAGCAGCACCGCAGTGCGTGGCTGCGGGAGTTCGGCAAATCTCGAAAAAGCCGCGCGCGCGCGCAACAGCCATGCATCGTCCACCGGATTCAGGCTGCCTGCCAGGGTGATGACATTGGTGCCGCGCAATCCATCGTGTTCCGGTGCGACCACCAGATCCCAGTGCTTGGGGTCGATGCGCGGGTCCAGGATCTGCACCGCCCGGCTGCCGCGCACCTGCAGCAGGCGAGTAGCCAACGCGGCCTGGCGGCCACAGCCGATCGCCAGCTGCGGTGGTCGCTCCAGGGCGGCAGCAAAATCCGGACCAAACGCGTGCTGGGCGCTGGGGAATTTGCGCGGCGCAGTCACGCGCCAGGGCCAGCGCGACTGCAAGCGCCAGTTCTGGACTGGACCGAGATCCAGTGCGCCGGCCAGCGCCTCAGCTTGCCGGCGGTTTCCGGCGTACCCGTCAGTGAGGGTCCAGAGCTGTTGGGAATTCATCGGCTAGTGTGGTCTTTGTTCTAAAAATGGTCACAATCAGTTGCAAACGGACCGGATGTTGCCATGGCCGGGACAGTCTACACTGGCCATCCTGGTTTGCGATCCGCCTCAATGCGAATCCTCTCACCGCACCTTATAGGAAGTGAAATGTCAGACGTCTTGAATGATGCCGCGCTGGACCAGTTGTTCCGCACCGCACGCACCCAGAACAAGTTCTTGGACCGCCCGATCGACGATGCCCAGCTGCATGCCTTGTACGAATTGGTGAAACTGGGCCCCACCGCCGCCAACACTACCCCGGCGCGGTTCGTCTTCTTGAAGTCGCCCGAGGCCAAGGCCAAGCTGGGTCCGACCCTGGACCAGGGCAACTACGCGAAAACCATGGCGGCGCCGGTGACGGTGATCGTGGCTTTCGACGAGGATTTCCACGAGAAAACCCCATACCTGTTTCCGCATGTACCCGATGCCAAGAGCTGGTTCGATGGTCCCCGCGAGGGCCGCCACGAATCTGCGTTCCGCAACGGCAGTCTGCAGGGCGCCTACCTGATACTGGCGGCGCGCGCGCTGGGCCTGGATACCGGGCCGATGTCGGGCTTCGACAACGCCAAGCTGGATGAAGCGTTCTTCGCCGGAACCGCCATCAAGTCCAACTTCCTGGTCAACCTGGGCTACGGCGATCCGGCCGGCGTGTTCCCCCGTTCGCCGCGCCTGCCCTTCGACGAAGCCGCACGCATCGAATAGTTCACTTGCCGGCAACTGCCGTTCTGTTTACCTCCCTGCAAACCTCCCGAGGATTCCGCCATGCGCAAGACCCTGCTAGTTGCTGCCCTGTTCGCCTTCGCCGGTTCGGCCTTGGCCGCTCCGGTCACCTACAAGATCGACCCCAACCACACCAACGTGCTGGCGAGCTGGAGCCACTTCGGTTTCTCCAACCCCAGTATCAACTTCGGCGCCGCCGACGGCAGCATCGTCTATGACGCCGCCAAGGTGTCCGCGTCCAGCGTGCAGGTCACGCTGCCGCTGTCGGGGGTGAGTGCATTGGCCGCTGATTTCTTCGACCACCTGAGCAGCGCCGACTGGTTCGATGCCGCCCAGTTCCCGGCCGCCACCTTCAAAAGCACCAAGGTTGAAGCTGCAGGCCAAGGCAAGCTGAAAGTCAGTGGCGACTTGACCGTCAAAGGCGTGACCAAGCCAGTAGTGCTGGACGTGACCTTGAACAAGGTCGGCGAGCAGCCGATGGCCAAGCGCGCTGCGATTGGTTTTGACGCCACCACTACGGTCAAACGCAGCGATTTCGGGCTGGGCAAGTACGTGCCCAACATCAGCGACGAGGTGACGTTGCGCATCACCACCGAAGCGGTTGTGCCGAAAACCGAGTAATCCTTGCCTGACTAGCGCTGCACGAAACGCCGGACGCGGACAGCGTCCGGCGTTTCTGTCTGGGGGTAACAAACAGGCCACAGTGACGACGCTTGCGCGCAGTAAGTACCGTGATACCGATGCAAGCGGGAGTCTCGCAACTTCCGAGCGGCGCGTCGTCCATTCTGCTCATGAGCTTGCTCCTGGTTCTGAG
>JBDSUI010000223.1:0-18166 GCA_039927795.1 Pseudoxanthomonas sp. | reverse complement strand
AATCGCGCACGCCCGGGTAACGATTGAAGTACAACGCAATGTAGTCCTGCGCTTCGCCGCGGCCGATGCCGAGTTGCCGGGCCAGCCCGAAGGCGCTCATGCCGTACATCAGCCCGAAGTTGATGGCTTTGGCCGCGCGGCGCTCGTTGCCGGTCACGTCCTCGACCTTGCGTCCGAAGACTTCGGCGGCGGTGGCCTTGTGCACGTCCAGACCGGATTCGAAGGCGCGGGTGAGACCGGGGTCTGCAGACAGGTGGGCCATGATCCGCAATTCGATCTGCGAATAGTCACAGGCCACCAGCTTGCGGCCGGGCGGGGCCACAAAGGCCTTGCGGATGCGTCGGCCGTCCTCGGTGCGAATGGGGATGTTCTGCAGGTTGGGATCGGAGGAAGAAAGCCGGCCGGTGGCCGCGCCGGCCTGGTGGTAGCTGGTGTGCACGCGTCCGGTGTCGCGATTGACCATGTCCGGCAGCTTGTCGGTATAGGTACTGCGCAGTTTGGCCAGGCCGCGGTATTCCAGGATGACGCGTGGCAGCTCGTGCTGGTCGGCAATCGCCTCCAGCGCCTCTTCATTGGTCGAAGGCTGTCCGGAAGGCGTTTTCACCATCACCGGCAGCTTGAGTTCGTCGAACAGCAGCGCGCCCAGCTGCTTGGGCGAATCCAGATTGAAGGTGCGCCCGGCCAGCTCGGTGGCCTTCTGCTGCGCGACCAGCATGCGCTTGGACAGGTCGGCCGATTGCCGGCGCAATTCGTCGGCGTCGATCCTCACTCCATTGGCCTCGATGCGTTCCAGCACCGTCACCAGTGGCATCTCGATGTCGCGATACACGCGCTGCAAGGACGGCTCGTCAGCAAGCCTGGCCGTCAGCGTGCGGTGCAGGCGCAGGGTGATGTCGGAATCCTCGGCGGCATAGCGGGTGGCATCGTCCAGCGCGACCTGCGAGAACAGGATCTGCTTGGCGCCTTTTCCGGCCACCTCTTCGTACTTGATGGTGTCGTAACCCAGGTAGCGCTTGGCCAGGCTGTCCATGTCATGGCGGCTGCTGCCTGCATTCAGCACGAAGCTTTCCAGCATGGTGTCGTCGGCATAGCCCGCAACTTCAATGCCATGGCGGCGCAGCACATGCAGATCGTACTTGCCATGCTGGCCGACTTTCTTCTTGCTGGGGTCGGCTAGCACGGGCGCCAGCGCAGCCAGCGTTGTGGCGCGGTCAAGCTGTGCCGGCACGCCGGGATATTCATGCGCGAGCGGAACATAGACGGCCCGGTTCGGTTCTACCGCGAAACTCAGGCCGACCAGGCTGGCCTGCATCGGATCCAGGTTGTCGGTTTCGCAGTCGAAGGCAAATTCGTCGCTTTGCCGCAGCGAGACGATCACCGCCTGCAGCTGCTGGGCGGTCAGGATGGTTTCGTATTCACCGGCCACCGACAGCGCCGGATCAAGTGCAACGGCATCGGCAGCCACCGCAGCGACGAAACCGGTGCCGCGCGCACGTCCGGGCTCCTTCTCGGCCACGGCGCCTCCGCCATTGGAACCACCGCCCGCGCCCGCGTCCAGGTCCTTGAGCGCCTGGTTCATGCCGTAACGCTGGTAAAGCTGGCGCAACGTTTCCACATCCTGCGTGCGCAAGCCCAGGCTCTGCGCGTTGCCATCGAGTGCCACATCGACCTTGATGGTGACCAGCTCGCGGTTGAGTGGAAGCCGGTGCAACGCAGCGCGCAGGTTGTCGCCGACCTTGCCCTTGATGCCAGCGGCGTTGGCAATCACGTTGTCCAGGCTGCCGTACTCAGCCAGCCACTTGGCCGCCGTCTTGGGCCCGCATTTCTCTACACCCGGTACGTTGTCGACGGCGTCACCCATCAACGCCAGCAGGTCAACGATCTGCGCGGGGTTGACACCGAATTTGGCGAATACGGCTTCGTCGGAATCCATGCGACTGCCGCTCATGGTGTTGACCAGCGCCAGGCCGGGCCGCACCAGCTGGGCGAAATCCTTGTCTCCGGTGGAAATGGTGACGTCGATGCCGTCATTCACCGCCTGCAATGCCAGCGTGCCGATCACATCGTCGGCTTCCACACCATCCACGCGCAGGATCGGCATGCCCAGCGCCTTCACGATTTCACACATTGGCAGCACCTGCGCCCGCAGGTCATCAGGCATGGCCGAGCGATTGGCCTTGTACAGCGGGTAGAGCTCATCGCGGAAGGTCTTGCCTGGCGCATCGACCACAAAGGCCAGGTACTCCGGATTCTCCTTCAGGGTCGCACGCAGCATGTTGACCACGCCGAACAGCGCGCCAGTGGGTTCACCCGCGGCATTGGTCAGGGGCGGCAGCGCGTGGAACGCGCGATAGAGATAGCTGGAACCATCAATCAGTACGAGTCTGGGCATGCCCCGATTCTACCCTCCGGCCTTCTCACCCAACGCTTCCTGGCAGCGGCGCATACTCGTTGCCTGACCCATCCTGCAAGGAACTGCCATGAGAAACCTTTGGACTGCGCCGCTGCTGCTCTTGCTCACTGGTTGCGCCTCGATGGGCGCGCAGGATGATCCCGCCGCCGACCTGGCCGATGCACAGGTCGGGGTGCGCACCGAGCCCAACGGCGATGTGATCGAGGAATACCGGGTCGCTGGCCAGCTGCGCATGGTCAAGGTCACACCCTCGCGTGGCGCTGCCTACTACCTGATGGACGAGAACGGCGATGGACGCCTGGACAAGAGCAAGGGGGCTGGCGAAAAGGACATCTCACCGGTGTACTGGAAGCTCTACGGCTGGTGAGCGCACGCGTAGCCGGGGGCATGCCCGCCGGCCACGCGTATGGCCGGTTACGGATCGCGGGTGACTTCGTATTGTTCGATGTGCAGTTGCTGCAAACGGGAGGCGTCTGCCGAGGGCGCTACCAGTGCTGACGGGGGCGGTGCGTTTTCGTTCCATGTGCAGGGGTTGTAAGTCGGGCCGCCAGTGGCCGTGGGCAGGGCGCGCGCCACCGTTGAGGACAGCTGCAGCGAATAATCAGCCGCAGTGACGGTGAGGCCTGAAGCATCGGTCTGGCACACCCCGGCGCTCACCTGGCGACGCCCGAAGGCGGTGGTGCCACGCAGGTTGCGAAACCAGTCGGCGCGGAATGGCGGCTGCGCACATGACCCCGTGGGCAGCATGGGCGCCAGTGCAGGTGCCTGCGCGGTGCTGTGGCAACTCATGCAGGCCGATGCAGGATTGTCGACCGGGCCATTCAGGCGCCCCTCCACGCCCAGGTGCGCCCGCGCATAGTCCGGCGCATCCGGATTGATCCAGGATTCGGTAATCGGCGCACCGGCCGGATCATTGCCCCACATCAGCCCGACCGGCACCATCTTCGTCCACGGCGACGTGCCCGGCTGCGATGCATCAAACGCATAGGTCGCGAAGTACCAGCCGGTCGCGCTGGCGCGCCGGTCCTTGACCGCGATATCAATCTGCATCAGCAGCACCGACACCGGTGCGCCGCCGGGATTTGGCAAGATGTCCAACTGCAACGAGTCGGCCAGCAGATCCTGCGGAAACGCGGACGGCAGCGCAGCGCTGTACAGCAGCTTGAACACGAAGCTGCCTTCAGCGAACTTCATCGCGCTCAGTTTGGGCTGGTCGACGCCGGCCGTGGTTGTCTTCCACAGGCGCTGCAATACGCGTCCGCCGCGCGCATCGTAGTAGGCCACTGCGTAGTTCTGGAACGCGGCCGTATTGCCGCCGAGTTCGTTCACGCGGACCGTGCGTTCCAGGGTCATGCCATGCGCGGCTTCGCGCGTACCGGGCGTATTGGTCGCACCGTAGAACATGCGCGGGGCCGGGTACCACTTCTGGTTACGCTGCGTCGTGGTCACCGCACCTCCCAGCGGATCACGATAGTCGGCATCGGCGTCAAGTTGCGGTGTCAGCGCCCGCACCACCGCGCTGCTCATGGCGTAATTGCGCAAGGCCAGCGCATAAGCCAGTCTTTCAGCAGGGTCACGCGGGTCAAACGCTGACCACGGCCGCGACCCGCCTGGCACGCCGGTTGCGGCCTGCTCCAGCAAGCTGGGTTGGAACCACGGCCCCGGATACGACGCTGGCAGCGTGGTCCTGGGCACGATGAAATCAGCAAACTTCCCGCGGCATTGCGCCACTGAAGTGCCCGTTGCCGAAGGCCGGCCGGTGCTGGTGACGGCAATACAGCGTGTGCCGGGCGCACAGCCGCTGGCGGGCGGCAGCAGGGCCGCCGACGGCGCGTGTTCGCTGGAAGCCAGGGGCGCTTGCGAACGCAGCTGTGTGTCGTGCGTACACGTGGCCAGTACCCATGGCAACAACAGGGCACAGGAGCAGCGACTGAGTGCGTAGCGCATGCGCAGATTCTTCAACGTGGCAACCTCCGGGAGAATGGCCGCGCTTGCACGCGCGCGACACTGCGTCGGCGTCATTGCGCCGCGACGCCCCCTTGCGCCGTCACGTCTCTTCAAACGCAGCGTCTCTTCAAACGCAGCGTCGCGCCTGCGGCGGACAGCCATCAGGCTTGGCCCAATGTCACCTGGCATCGCGTTGGTGCTTACGCAGCTTCCGAACAATGCAGCGACTTGCCAACGCCGCTTCGCAAGCTCTTCCCCCGCCAGAGCCGCCCATGACCCCAGTTGTCCGTTGCCTCTGCCTTGCCCTGTGCGCGTGTCTGCCAGGACCCGTGAATGCGTGGGGGCAGGACGCGCCCCGCGAGCAGCGCATCAGCACCGGTGAATTGCGCGAACAAGTGCGCCGGCGCCCGCAAGGCGTGGTGGTACCGGTGGAAATCACCAAGCACGGCGACCGCGTGGTGCTACAGACCGCCGATTCGGCAGTGACTGTCTCCAACGCGGGCGCCGTGGCCCAACAAGTCCGGCAGGTGCCGATCCAGGCCGCCGTGGGCGCCGGACCGGGCGATTCGGTCGAGCTGCAGAACGTGCAGCTGCAGGCCACCAAACGTTGGAACGACCTGGCCCCCAGTCAACGTGCGAAGTATCGCCGGGTCGATGCCGCGCAGCGCCGCATGAGCAACATCGCCGTCACCGCACTGGGGGCCAACGCCACCGAAGCGGACCTGCGCCAGCTCAAGCGCAGTGCCGAAGACACCGAGCGGCAGGTGGTCCAGGCCTACAAGACCCTGGGCGCCGGGCAGCGCAGCGAGCAGCGCGAACTGGTCGAACAGCATGCCGAACTGCGACGACTCAACAAGTCGCTGTACGGACTGGATCACGACGACCGCTACCCGCCGCAGACCTACCAGCGCATCTACGCCAATTCGCGTGGTGCCTTTGCGCTGCGCGCACGCAGCGAGGAGAAGCCGCGCTGCAGCGCCGTGCTGATCGGCGAGCGACTGGCACTGACCAACAACCACTGCATTCTGGAAGAGGCTCCAGAGGAATTCGAAGCGGTGTTCGACTACGAGGACGACCTGGATGGCAACCATCTGGCCCGGCAGGTGTTCCCGGTCACCGCGATACGCCTGAGCGACGAAGACGAACGCGGCAACCTGGATTTCGTGCTGCTGGAACTCGGTACCAATGCCGAAGGCGTAGCGCCGGGCAGCGCCTACCCGGTGCAGTGCCTGTCACTGACCCAGGTCAAGCGCGATGACCCGTTGTACGTGATCGGGTACCCACTGGGCGAACCGCGCACCGTGCATGACAACAGCTTCGTGTACTTCCCGTTCCGGGTCAGCGCCGATGAATACATCGCCATGAAGTTGCTGGTCAGCGCCGAGTTCGATTCCATCGAGGCCGAGGACCAGTCCTACCGCGAGGGCAAGCTGAAGGAGTTCGTCGACAGCTACCAATTACGCGATGGCGATGGCGCGCCCTACTACGAATACATCAGCGTGCGCTTCGACCAGCAGCCGACCATTGGCGCAGACAGCGACACCTATCGCGGCAACTCCGGATCGCCGGTCTACCACCGCCGCTCGCATGCGGTGATCGGACTGCTGTTTGACGGCCAGGAAGACCTGTCCGAGCCCTGGGCCGCAGGCTGGCGCGCGCATGAGGCGGTGTTGCCGATCACCAAGGTGGTCGAGCGCCTGGACCTGGCTGCACCGGCCTGGCGCAGTGATCCACGGGTCTGCGTCCTGCCGCCCCGTTACTGAGGAGCTCCCCATGCGTCATCTGTTCCTGAGTTGTTTGCTGGTCCTGGGCATGGCGGACTGCAAGCCAAGCCCGGCCCCTGTGGTCACTCCGCCTGCAGTCAGCAGACCTGTGGTGGTGGCGCCTGACGCCACCACGCCCGCCTACACCCAGGGCTATGTCGTCGAACTGACGCCAACGCAGGCGCCGGCCGACCTGCGCGCGGCGGCGCAGGACCTGTTCACTGCCGTGGTCAGTATCGAGCCGTTATTCCCCGATGTGCAGCCTGGCGACGACCCCGAAGGACTGTCGCGCATCCACCGCCTGCGCGTAGCCGATGTCGCGGTGGGCAAGCCCTGGGACAGCGCCAACGCACTGCGCGAGCGCGGCGGCTTCGTGCAGGTGGAACCGGACAGCGAAGACACCCTGACCGAGGCGCAGAAGCGCGCGGCAGTGACCGCCTGCCTGGGCGACGAAGGCGTGGCGGCACCGGCGAATCCAGCCTGGTCGCTGGATGCGAACCACATGGCCGTGGCCGCCGCGCGCGAGCTGGTCCCGCCCGCCGGCGGCAAGACGCTGGGCGAGGGCGTGCGCATCTGCCATCCCGACAGTGGCTACACCGATCACGTCGACCTGGATAGCGGACGCATCGACCGGCGTTCTACCCTCAACCTGATGAAAGGCGGCACCGACGCCCGCGACCCCCTGGGCTATTCCGGCAACCCCGGCCACGGCACCAAGACCGGCAGCGTGCTGGTCAGCGACGGCGGCTTCGACGCCAGCGGCAACACCACCGCACCCGGCCGCATCGACGGTCTGGCGCCGCGGGCCACGCTGGTGCCCATCCGCACCTTCAACAGCGTGATCCGCGTGCTCGATTCCAATACCGCGCGAGCGGTACGCCACGCGACCACGGCGCAGTGCGACGTGATTTCGATGAGTCTGGGCGGGCGCGCGTTCTTCGGTCTGGAACGGGCCATCAACGATGCAGTGCGCCGCGACATCATCGTGGTGAATGCGGCCGGCAACTGCATCGGCATGGTGGTGGCGCCGGCCAGTTACGACAATGCCATCGCGGTCGCCGCCACCAACGTCGACAACAAGCCGTGGAAGGGTTCTTCGAAAGGGCGCGCCGTGGACATTTCCGCGCCCGGCGAGGACGTCTATGTCGCCGATGCCGTGGCCGGCGCGACCGGCATTGCCTCCAGCCCCGGCAATGGCACCTCATTCGCCACCGCCGCCGTGGCCGGCGCGGCCGCGAGCTGGATCGCCTTCCATGGGCGCGAACGGATCAAGGCCGCGCAAGGCAGCCGCAGCCGTCGTGATCTGTTTGTGCAGGCCATGCAGGCCAGCGCGCGTGTTCCCCCGGGCTGGGACGCGGGCCGCTACGGCACCGGCATTCTCAACCTGGAAAAACTGCTGCGCCAGCCCCTGGGCAGCGCGCGCACCCAGCTGCAGGCACCGCCGCAGGACGACACCGTCAACCTGATGGCACGCACCCTGGACCGCGATCCGGCCGAGGTCCGCGCCGGCCTGCAACGCATGCTGGGGCAGCCCGCCGACCTGGCCGCCGAGCTGCAGCGCTTCGGCCCTGAACTGATGGACTTGGCAATGCGCGACCCGGAAGGATTCCAGCGCGCCTTGCAGCCACCGCGTGCCGGTGCCTTGCAGGTGGCAGACACGGTAGAGCCCCGGGCCTCGCGTGCCCTGGCCGCGCGGATGACGGGCACGCCGTGAACGGCACTGCTCCCTGGCAGGCACTGCTGTTGGCCGCGCTGTGCAGCGCATGCAGCGCGTCCACCCCCCCCGCGGAAATGGCGACCGACGTGCCGAGCGAAGCAGCAACCCCGGAGCCACCGATCCCTGCACCTCCGTCGGCATCGCCGGCACCTCCACCCGCCGTGGACAGCGCCACGCAGACCGCACCGGACATTGCGCCGGTCACCGTGGCCCCCGCGCCTTCGCCGCCACCAGCGCAGAAACCTCGACCCCTGGTCGTCGACCGCATGCCGCAGGCCAGGCCGCCAGCTACTTCCAGCGCACCGGCGCGGAACTCCGCCGCCGCCTACGCGACCGTCACCACCCTGTCGCGCGGCAAGGGCGTACCTGCGGAAACCCGTGCAGCACTTCAGCGCATCCGCGCCCTGCTGGAAGCCAGCCAGGCCACGGCCGCAGTGAACGACCTGCAGACCCAGCGCATTGGTCTGGAAGGCGAATCAAGGCTGTGCGTCGAATTCCGCAGCGCCGCCGACGCGGGGCCACTGATGGCGGAAATACGCCTTATCGCGGCCGGCATCGAGCTGCTGGACATCACCGAATCACCCTGCCCCTATCGCAAGGACAAGACCCCATGAATGCAGTCACTCCAACCGCGCGCGGCGCTTTTCTCACCCTGGCGCTGGCCCTGGCCAGCTGCAAGCAGGAAGAAGCCAGCCCCGTGGTGCCGCCGCCGCCGGCCGATCCGGTGACCACACCCGCCAGTACCGACATCAAGCCGGCCACCGGCGCGGTGGAAGCGACCGACGAGAACATCGCGGCGGCGCAGAAGTCCATGGCCGAAGCCGCCGATGCGGCGCGCAAGCAGTGGCTGGGCAAGACCTTCGAGGAATTCGAGGCCACGGTCTACAAGGAACCCGGCGAAGGCGGCAAGTACATTGTCAGCGGCGACATGGCCATTCCCGACCGCAAGCTCCTGCGGGAATTTTTCGACAAGCTGCAGCAGGAAGCCGACGGCGTGGCCCACGGCAAACTGACCGTGCAGCTGGCCGCCGCCCAGGGCGCCAATGGCGGCGTCGATATCTGGACCAGCGCCAAGAAGCGGAAGCTGACCTATTGCGTCAGCGATGCGTTCGGCGCGCACAAGCCCGCGGTCATTGCCGACATGGAAGCGGCATCGAAAAGCTGGGAAGAAGCGGCAATGGTGGATTTCATCCATGTGCCGGCGCAGGACGCCAGCTGTGACGCCAGCAATCCGAATGTGTTGTTCGACGTACGTCCGGTGGACGTGGGCGGTGAATATCTGGCGCGCGCGTTCTTCCCCAGCGATCAGCGTCGCGACCGCAACGTGCTGATCGACAGCACCTCCTTCGACCTGCCCGCCGGCGAGCCTCTGCAGCTGACTGGAATCCTGCGCCACGAGCTTGGCCACAGCCTGGGCCTGCGCCACGAACATACCCGGCCCGAAGCGGGCACCTGCTTCGAGGACAACCAGTTCCAGCCGCTGACCGCCTACGACAAGTTTTCGGTCATGCATTACCCGCAATGCAACGGCGGTGGCGACTGGTCGCTGATGCTGACCGCGCTGGACAAGGCCGGTTCGGCCTGCCTGTACGGCAAGGGCAGCAGCAATCCGGAGAACCTCAACCAGTGCACCTACCACGCGCCCGTCGCGCCGACCACCGGCACCGCCAGCAGCGAGACCTTCGACAACCAGTCGGTCGCCAAGGACGCGAAGAAGCAATACGGCCCGTTCTCGGTCAAGCCGGGCTCGCTGGCGCAGGTCAAGCTCACTGCCGTCGGCAGCAATGCCGGCGACCCGGATCTATACGTGCGCTACATCGGGCAGCCCGACCGCAGCCGCTGGATCTGCCGGCCGTACCTGAGCCACGCCAACGAACGCTGCGAGCTGGAAGTGCCGGCCAACCGCAACAAGATCTACGTAATGGTGCACGGCTACGCGGCCGGCAACTACACGCTGGAAGTGACCTACATCAAACCCCAGTAAGGTCGGCCCGCACGGTCACAGCGGGTGCCAGCCCAGACCTTCATGGTGGCGGCAGTACGCCGCCACGGCACGTCCATACAGCGCAGTGGCCGCCACCAGACCGAAGACGCGCCCATCATCGCTGTCGCCGCGCGCATGGGCAGCATCGGCACCTGGCCTGCCGGAATCATGAGCGGGTGGATATCCGGACCGCCGCCGTAGGACAGGTTGAGCGTCGCGCGGCGGTTGCGGAACAATTCTGTTTTTTGACCTTCGATGGATTGCCGGAGCATGCCGTTGATCCCGAGCCTGCCGTCCGGCAGCTCCACCCCGTCGCCGGCTACCGCCACCACCCGTTTGATCAGGCGCTGGCGGTCTTCCGGCGAATCGAACACTGCGAGATCGCCGACAATGGGCACGCCCTTCTTCCTCAATTCGAGATCGGCGAACGGCAGGCGCAGGCCGTAGCCACGCATATCCAGCCCCACCTGGTCGCCAATCTTCGGGGTGTGCTCCAGGGCACCGGAGGGCACGTAGTAATGATTGACCAAGGAGGCGCGCGCCGCGGCCGGCAATAGCAGCATCACTGCAATCCGCGGCAATTCGTTGCGCAGCCAGCGGCGTGGCTTGCGGTCGCTCACTGCGATTTCGGGGCGATGCAGGGTGAACCTGGGCGTGGCATTCGCGGTAACCCATGGATTGGTAGGTGGCTGCACATGCCAGGGGTCACCGGCCCCTATGGATTCCAACCCAGCGGCCGGCGCGCATCACAGCATGATCTCCACTTCGCGATCCTGGTCGGGCAGCACCTGCCCTTCGCCGGTCCAGAATCTTTCCAGGCTTGGGCGAACGATATCCAGCAGAGTCGACGCGCCACGCTGCGCCGGAAAACGCCGCATGTTCTCCGATTGCAGTTGCAGGATTCGCCGATCCTGTTCGCTGACCCGATGCAGCAACGGCCATACCAGAAGGCGCACCGCCCATGCCGGCGCCCAGCGACCCTCGACATGCAGGCTGGCGAATACCTCGGTCTCCGCCGAGGAGCGGGGAGTGAAATGCAGGGTGATGCAGACGATGCCGCCGCTGGCATAGCGGTACTCGATGCGGGCGCTGCCGGGCGCCGCGAAATGCGCGCGTTCCAGCGTACGTCTTGACTCGAACAGACGGTACAGCAGGCCCGACTGTTGCTGGCCGGAATAGTCCACCTGGAATCCTTCGTCCGTAGGCCTGTAACTGGCCAACGTCCGCTGCCGCGACCCACCGCGCCGGACCAGGCCCGGATGTATCGCATGGGTGTGCATCGGATCCAGGAAGTTTTCCATGGCATCGACCACCTGTGCCTGCCAACGGGTTTGCCACAGGAACCGGCGATGCCGCGGTTGCGAATCCCTCACCAGCAAGGACGGATCGGCGTTGCCAGTAGCGGACGGCCGCAGCCAGACCAGGCCGTCATGCTCACGTACCGGGAAGGCACGCACCCGGACCTGCGGCAGGGGCGCGCCCGGCGGCATTCCGGGAATGGCGGTCAGGGCGCCGTGGGCGTCGAAAGTCCAGCCGTGGTACGGGCAGGCGATGCCACCTGCCTTCGCGCATCCGGACGAGAGCGGTGCATGCCGGTGCGGACATCGATCCTCCAGCGCCATCAACGCACCGGTTTCCAGGCGCACCAGCACGATCGGCTGATCAAGCACGGTGACGGCCAGCGGCTTGCGGCGCAGCCGATCGCTGCGTGCGACGGCATACCAATGGGCGAACAGCGAGGGATGCCAGGATTTCATAGTCCGTACCGAACCAGCAGGGGTCCGCCGAGTCGCCGGCTCAGCACCGACAGTACGTCGACCGCATGACGGGTGCGTCGCGGCAGGTGGCGTGCATCGACCGCACTGTACTCGAGGACCGGAACGCCACCGCGAAGCCGCTTGAAACCGGCCGCGCCAGCGCTGAAGTTGAGGCGGCAGCCTTGCTCCAGGGCTGCTTCGCAAGCGCATGCGGTCAACAAGCGGTACAAGCCCAGCGACTGCGGCAGCCTGGTGTCGTAGCCGACGATGGGGGTGGTGAAGGTCGCACCTTGCCGGAACAGACCCGCTACGCACTGCAGCAGACCCGACTCGTCGCGGAAGCCATGGAATTCCAGCAGCCCGGCGCGGTGCCAGTCGCGCATGAAGGCGGCGCTGTAATGGGGATTGAATCGGGAATATTTTTCCATGTAGAGCAATTCATACAGCCTGGCGATGCGATCGTAATCGCCCGACACGATGTCGTCGTTGCGCACACGGTGCAGGCTGGTGCGCGCGAGTTGCCGCATGTCGCGATTGAGGTTGGCATGCCGCTGCGAAAGGGCCGCCATGTCTTCGTAGAGATAGACCT
This sequence comes from Pseudoxanthomonas sp., assembly GCA_039927795.1. Taxonomy (GTDB): domain Bacteria; phylum Pseudomonadota; class Gammaproteobacteria; order Xanthomonadales; family Xanthomonadaceae; genus Pseudoxanthomonas_A. The sequence goes on along the minus strand of JBDSUI010000223.1, from coordinate 5,996 downwards.
GGCGACTGACCAGCAGGCGGAAGCCGCTGGCGACCAGTGCCGCGAGCCAGTCGGCGTTGTCGGTCGGATTAAGCGAGCGGAACCAGATTGCGTGAGTGGGCCAGCGTTCGCGCACCGCATCGACCAGGGCCGGCAACGCCACCTCGCGCAAGTGCGGATACAGATTGGTGGATACCAGCCAGTTGTTGACCGCAACGGCGCGGTCGATGCCCGCTGCGCCCAGCCAGTTGCCCAGATGCCGGCCCAGGCGTCGGCCGCCGCCGATCATCCACGGGGACAGGTAGCGCTCGGCTTCCTCGGCGGCGCAGTCGGCGTAGGTCGCGCGCGGCGAGCAGATCCAGGCATTGCCGGGGTTTCCGGCGTTGACGGTGACGGGAATCGATATGTCTCCCACCGCTACCACCTCGACCTGCGCATCGAGGTTGCGGACGAAATCCTGCACGGGCCTGCCGGCATGCAGGCCTGCGAAGGCCTGCGCGCGTTCGGCGAAGTCGTCCGCCGGGAGTCGCGAGATCACGGCAGCAGGCATTCGCCATCCCACTCGATATCCCGTGTCGCGGCCTGCCTCAGGTTGCAGCCCTGGAGCATCGCCTGGCGCGCATACGCACCCAGATCCACCAGCGCGCCGGCCAAGGGCAGAACGTCGCCAGCCACGGCGATGACGTCGCTGGCGCGGTGGTAGTCCCGCCACCAGCGTCCCAGGCTGTTGCCGGCCAATGCCTGCGCCAGCCCCACCGAAAGCATCAGGCTGGCGATCATCGCCGCCTGCGCGTTGTCCGGCTCCAGGCAGGCACTGCCCTCACCGGTCAACGCTGCCGGAAGTGCATCGGCCTGGGTGAACAGGTGCAGGCCGCTGGTAGCGCGCGGATTGCATTCGATCACCGTGACCGTGCCGTCTTCGCCCTGGATCCAGTCGAAGGAGATCTGCCCGGTGAACTCCATCTTGGCCACGAAGGCGGCGACGAAATCGCGGATCTGCGGCGACCGGCAGGGGTCGAAGTAATAACTGGAGCTGCGCCGGATCCGATAGCCCGGCCGGTAAACCGCGTGCGCAAGCAGGCGTCCGCGATCGGCAATGCCGTAGGAGCACAGTTCGATCCCGGCGTGGTAGCGCTGGGCCACCCACGCGCCGGCGACTTCCAGATCAGGCGCATCGGCAGGCAATCCCTCGGGGTGCACGCGCACATGCACGCCGAAACGCGAGTATTCCGGCTTCAGCACCACCGGATCGCTTCCTGCCCAGGCACGCGCCTCGGCCAGCGTGGCAACCCTGCAACTGTCGGGCACTGTCGCGCCGCAACCGGCGGCCGCACCGACGAAGTTCCATTTGCTGTGCAGGATGCGCAAGGTATCGAACCGGTCCGCAAGCACGCGGACCCCGGCCGGCAGCTGGTCGCGGTAGCGGGACAGATAGAACACCTCTTCGCAGGTTGGAATGACCAGGTCGATCGCATGCCTGCGGATCGCCGCATTCAAACCGGCGACGAACGCTTGCGGCGCGTAGCGCGGCGACGGCAACCGGAGCGTGGCGGCTACCGATTGCGACCAGCCGGAAAGTCGGCAGGAAACACTGTCGCCAAGCACCACGCCCCAACCCTGCCGGTGAAAACGGCGGGCATGGTCCAGCGCCGCTGGTGCGCGCCCGCCCAGTATCAGGACATTAGGCATCGGCCTTGCTCCCGCCCGGCCGCCATTCACGACAATGAGAAGGCACGATGCGTACCTGTGGCGCTTGCTGCGAAAGCGCATTCAACTTCGCCAGGGTATCGCGGTAGGCGCGGGTATTTCCCAACCAGCCGGTTACCAGCGATGGCGGCGGCAGGAGCTCGCGTATGGCCTGGCTGGACCAACTGGCATCGGCGACCAGGAACACCGGACCGGCCGCATCTTCAAACAGCAGGCCGTAGTGGCCGGCGGCATGCCCGGGCAAGGGGATGAGCAACACGCTGCCGTCGCCGAACAGATCATGGCCGTTGCCGAATCGTTCGAACGCACCGGACAACGCGGCGGCCGGCAGGTCTTCGAACCAGCGCAAGCGTAGCTGGGCGTGCGCGTCCACCAGCCCAGGCAGCAGTCCCCGACTCAACGCCCCCAGGCGGGTGCGGCGCTGCATGTCGCGCCAGGCCGCGCGCGACAGCGCGATCTGCGAATGCGGGAAATCCGCCAGTCCACCGACGTGATCCCCGTGCAGATGGGAAAGCACCACCCAGGCCACGTCGCGCGGCGCGATGCCGTCGCGTTGCAATTGCAGGGAAAGCGCATCATCGTGCCGGAAATGCACCGGCGTCACCCTGCGGTAGAGACTTTCCGGAAAGTGCGCGGTGGCCTGCAGGAAGTGCCGGGAATACCCCGTGTCGAACAGCACCGTCCCGTGCACCGGATGCCGCAGCGCCGCCGCCAGCGCCGGGAATTGACAGGCATGCAGCGAAGCGCCGGCCTGGGTGGCCAATTCGGGATGGGTGCAATACCCGGCTTCGTAGAGACGCCACTCAAGCGTGGGCATGTCGGCTCCACCATCGGGCATATCGTTCGATGCCCTGGTCCAGCGACAACTCGGGCACGTAACCCAGTTCGCGGCGCGCGCGCGCGATGTCAAGCGTCTGCGAATATCCCAGCACACCGACGCCGTAGCGGGTCAGGCGCGGCTCTGGACGACCCGGCCGTACCAACGCAATGCGCTCTGCGATTCCGGCGACGGCAACCGCAACGGTGCGCGGTACCGGAATCATGCGTACCTGCCGGCCCAGCGCGGCGAACAGCCTGGCGACCAGCTCGCCGACGCGGATCGGATCTGCGTTGGTGACGTTGTACGCGCGCCCGTCGGCGACCACGTCCGCATCCAGACACTGTCCTATCAGTCGTGCGAGATTGTCGACATGAGTGACATCGATGACGGCGTCACCTCCGTGGATCAGCGGGAACCAGCCGCGGTCGGCGATCGCCATCAAGCGCGGAAGGATGGCCCGGTCGCGCTCGCCGAATACCGCGCGTGGTCGCAGCACCAGCGCCTGCAGGCCCTCGGCGGCGGCGGCGCGAACGCACAGCTCGGACTCCCATTTGCTGCGCGCGTATTCGGTGATCCACCGGGGCGGCGGCGCGAAGTCCTCGCCGATTCCGTACTGGTCCTGGAAGCGGAAATAGATGCTGGGCGAACCGAGATGGATGAAGCGACGCACGCCGGCGCGCCGGCTGGCCGCCAGCAGGCGTCGCGTGGCCAGCACATTGGCCCGGGAGAAACTTTCCGCCGTGCCCCAGGGCGAGGACAAGGCCGCGCAGTGGATTACCGCTTCGCATCCTTCGGTCAGTGGTTCGAGCGCATCGACCGATAGATCCGCGCCCAGCCGCTGCGCGCAACCCTGCAAGGACAGGAGCCTGGCGGAATCGCGGCCGCTGGCGACCACCTGGTGGCCCAGCGTCGCCAGATGACCGGCAACGTGGCTGCCGATGAAGCCCGATGCACCAGTGACCAGGATGCGCGCCATGGGTCAGTACCGCAGGACCGCGCCGCCGAAGGAAAGACCGGCGCCGGATCCGACCAGGGCAATCAGGTCGCCGCGGACGATCTGGCCGCGCTCGATCGCCGTATGCAGGGCAACGGGAATTGAAGCGGCCAGCTGGTTGCCGTGCGATTCCAGCACCCGCACCAGCAGGTCGGCGCGCAACCCCAACGCCTGCTCCAAGTGCCGGAGCGCCTTGGCGCTGGCCTGGTGCGGAACCAGCTTGCGCAGCTCGCCAACGCCGACTCCCGCACGCGCGGATAGTCGCTCCATGAAGCGCGGCAGGTGCTGGGCGGCCAGCCTGTAGGTGGCCTTGCCCGACATTTCAAAACGTGCGGCCTGCTTGAACCCTTCCAGGTCATCATCAATACGCAGGCGCGTTCCACCGGCCCGCACCCTGCACAAGTCGGCGCCTTCGGAATAGGTTTCCATATGCGCGGCGATGAACGCAGAGCCCTGCCCGGCCGCGCCGGCTTCGACGACCACCGCGGCCGCGCCGTCGCCGAACAGCGGTGCGGTTTCCGGATCGTTCCAGTCCAGGCCCGCAGAGGCCACTTCGCTGGAAACGATCAGCACGCGCCGGTAGCGGCCGACCGCAATCAAGGACGCCACCAGGTCGAGCGCAGTGACGAAACTCAGGCAGGTCGCATTGACGTCGAACGCGGGAATACCGCTGCCCGCCAGTCCCAGGCGCCGATGCACCAGCACGCCCGTGCAGGGGATAGCCTGTTCCATCACGCTGCAGGCCGAGACCACGCAGTCAACTTGATCGGCGCGCAGGCCTGCCCGCGCCAGGGCATCTTCGGCGGCGCGCGCGGCCATCAACGAGGCAGGTTCTTCGGGGCCCGCATGATGCCGATAGTCGATGCCGACGTGCCGGCGCGTCCAACCGGCGGGCTTGGACCATCGACTGTCGAATTCACCGGACATGACGCGTTGCGAAGGAATGTATTCGCCGGTGCCGAGTATGCGCAGCGGGATGGGAGTGGACCTTTTATCTTCCATGCGGATTATTCTCCATGTGAAACCGTGTCCCGCAATGAATACCAGGCCAGACTGCAACGAAGGAACGGGCGCATGCACACCACGCCCGCCCACGTCGCATGACCGCCATCATGAATCAACGCGACCAGGCCGATCGCCTTGCAGGCCATCGATCCAACGCCTGGTGCGCGGCCGACTACACCACCTGCAGGTTGGCATACGCCAGCACCAGCCACTTGCTGCCTTCGGTGTCGAAGTTCACCTGCACACGTGCATGCGCGCCGGTGCCTTCGTAGTCGGTGACCACGCCGGAACCAAACTTGGCATGCAGCACGTTGGCACCCAGCTTCAGCGGCGGCGCTTCGATGGGCGCGTGGCCGAAATTCCGCGACGGGCCCGACGAATAATTGCGCGCCACCTGCACCTTGGGCCGCACTTCGTGCAGCAGGTGTGGCGGAATCTCGCGCAGGAAGCGCGACGGCATACCGAACATTTCCTGGCCGTGGATGCGGCGGCTTTCCGCATAACTGAGCACCAGCTTCTGGCGCGCGCGGGTGATGCCCACATACGCCAGGCGGCGCTCTTCTTCCAGACGCCCACTCTCGTCCAGCGACTTGCTGCTGGGGAACAGGCCTTCTTCCAGCCCGCCCAGGAACACGATGGGAAACTCCAGGCCCTTGGCCGAGTGCAGCGTCATCAGCTGCACGCCGTCCTCGCCCGACTGCGCCTGGCCTTCGCCGGCTTCCAGCGAGGCGTAGGCAAGGAAACCCACCAGCTCGGTCAGTGCCGCCGCTTCCTCGTCGTCGTCGCGCTGCACGAAGCGCGAGGCGACCGACACCAGTTCGTCGAGGTTGTCGGTGCGCGAGTCGAGCTGGCCTTTGGATTCGTTGGCGTAATGCACACGCAGGCCGGTGCGCGCGAGCACGTGAGCAATCTTGTCCTGCAGCGGCAACTCCGCGGTCTCCGCAGCCAGCGCATCGATCAAGGTCGTGAATGCAGCCAGCGCATTGCGCGCGCGACCGGCCAGCACGACCTCGCCGCAGGTGCGTTGCACGGCGTCCCATAGCGACACACTGTGCTCGCGGGCGCAGCGTCGGACCTCATCCAGCGTGCGCCCACCTATGCCGCGGGTTGGCGTGTTGACCGCGCGCTCGAACGCGGCGTCGTCGGCGCGGTTGGCGACCAGGCGCAGGTAGGCCAGCGTGTCCTTGACCTCGGCGCGTTCGAAAAAGCGCATGCCGCCGTACACCCGGTACGGGATCTGTTCGGCCAGCAACGCCTCCTCGAATGCGCGCGACTGCGCATTGCTCCGGTACAGGATCGCGCATTCCCCGTTCGAGCCGCCATCCCGCACCCATTGACGGATGCGTTCGACCACGAATCGCGCCTCGTCGATCTCGTTGTAGGCGGCGTACAGGTCGATCGCCTCGCCGCAGCCAGAGTCGGTCCACAGTTTCTTGCCGAGGCGATCGGGGTTGTGGGTGATGACCGCGTTGGCCGCGTCGAGAATGTTGG
>JBDSUI010000222.1:0-9799 GCA_039927795.1 Pseudoxanthomonas sp. | reverse complement strand
GCATTGGTGTTGTCGTCCAGATAATTCTGCAGGGCTTCCTTGAAGACGCGGGCGGCCAGCTCCTTGTCCAGGATCGGAAAACAGGTTTCCACGCGATGCAGCAGGTTGCGTTCCAGCCAGTCGGCACTGGCGCAATACAGCTCCGGGTCGCCGTCATTGCCGAACCAGTAGATGCGCGTGTGCTCCAGGAAGCGGCCCACAATGGAGCGCACGCGGATATTGTGGGAAATGCCGGGCACGCCGGGGCGCAGCGCGCAGGCGCCGCGCACGATCATGTCAATCTGCACGCCGGCCTGCGAAGCGGTATACAGCGCACGGATGATGCGTGGCTCGTTGATGGCATTGATCTTGACGATGATGCGTGCCGGCCTTCCACTGCGCGCCAGTTTTGCTTCGTGCTCGATCTTCCTGATCAGCGCCGGGTGCAGGGTGAACGGGGACTGCAGCAAACGCTTGAGCCGGGTGGAAGGCGCCAGCCCGGACAGCTGCTGGAATAACAGGTGCACGTCATTGCCGATGTCGGGGTCGGCAGTGATCAGCCCCAGGTCGGTGTAGGCGCGTGCGGTACCACTGTGGTAATTGCCGGTGCCCAGGTGCACGTAGCGCCGCAGCTTGCGGCCTTCGCGACGTACGATGAGCAGCATCTTGCCGTGGGTCTTGAAGCCGACCACGCCGTAGACCACCTGCACGCCGGCCTCCTGCAGGCGGTCGGCCACGCCCAGGTTGGCGTCCTCGTCGAAGCGCGCGCGCAGCTCCACCACCACGGTGACATCCTTGCCGTTGCGGGCGGCCAGGATCAGCGCGTCGACAATCGCCGAATCCTTGCCGGTGCGGTACAGGGTCTGCTTGATGGCCAGCACGTTGGGGTCGGTCGCCGACTGCCGTATCAATTCCAGCACAGGGGTGAAGGCATCAAAGGGGTGGTGCATCAGTACGTCGCGGTCGGCCACGGTCTCGAACACCGAATCCTGGCCGCGCAGCGGGCGCGGAGTGAACACCGGGTACTTCAGCTCCGGCCGGGCCACCAGGTCGTAGACCTGGGTCACCCGATTGAGATTGACCGGCCCATCGATCAGGTACACCGCTTTCTCCTGCAGGTTGAAGTTCTGCAACAGCGTGCGCATGATCGGCTTGGGGCAGTCGCGGGCGATCTCCAGGCGCACGGCGGGGTTGTATCCGCGACCGACAAGTTCATCGCGCAAGGCCAGGGCCAGGTTCTCCACCTCGGCCTCGTCCACCACCAGTTCGGAATTGCGGGTCACGCGGAACTGGTAGGCGCCCTTGACCTCCATGCCCGGGAACATCTCGTCGGCGAACGCCGACAGCACCGAGGACAGCAGCACGAAATCATGCTCGCCGCCAGATACGCGCTGCGGCAGGTGGATGATGCGCGGCAGCGAACGGGGCGCACGCACGATGGCCAGGTGGCCAGCGCGCCCAAAGGCATCCTTGCCCTTCAGCACCACCACGATGTTCAGGGACTTGTTGAGGATTTTCGGGAAGGGATGCGACGGGTCCAGGCCCAGCGGCGACAGCACCGGCATGATCTCGTCGCGGAAGTAGGCCCGCAGCCAGCGCGTCTGCCGCGCGTTCCACGAATCACGCCCCAGCACGCGCACGCCGACCTCGCTGAGCGACGGGCGAAGCACCTCGTTCCAGCACTTGTATTGCGCGTCGACCAGCTTGGCGGCGCGGTCGTGTATGTGGTTGAGGATGGTGGCCGGACTCATGCCGTCAGCCGCGGCGGGCAGGCCGAAATCCATGGCGTGGCGGACCGTGGCGGCGCGGATCTCGAAGAACTCGTCCAGGTTGGTGCAGGAAATGCACAGGAAACGCAGGCGTTCCAGCAACGGCACCTGCGGGTCCAGCGCCTGTGCCAATACGCGGAAATTGAAGTCCAGCTGCGACAGCTCGCGGTTGAGATACAGCGATGGATCGCGTAGCGGATCACCTTCGGACGGCGCAGCAATGGCGGGCAGGCTGGGGTAGGTGGCAGTCATGCGGATTGACCCTGTTGGCAGGACGAGGCGATGGCGGGTTCGCGCGGGTGCACGCGCTCTGGATTGAAATGGATGGAGAACACGCTGCCCCGGCCGACTTCACTTTCGATCTCCAGGCGCGCCTGGTGCAGGTTCAGCACATGCTTGACGATCGACAGGCCCAGGCCGGTGCCGCCGCTTTCGCGCGAACGGCTGGTGGAAACGCGGTAGAAGCGTTCGGTGATGCGCGGCAAGTGCAGCGGCGGAATGCCGTAGCCGGTGTCCGACACGCTGAGCACCGCGCCTTCCCCTTCGCGGGCAAACCTGAGCGTGATGGTGCCGCCGGCCGGGGTGTAGCGCACCGCGTTGCCAACCAGGTTGGAGAACGCGCTGTGCAGCTCCTTGTTGGAACCCCACAGGTCGCAGTCGGCCTGGTCCTGCACGACCAGCACATGGCGCGCCTGGCTGAAGGCCTCGGCTTCACGCTTCAGGGTGGCCAGCATCGGCCCCATCGCCACGCTTTCGTCGGGCAGACTGTCCTGTGCTTCCAGCCGGGACAGGGTCAGCAGGTCCTCGACCAGTTGGGTCATGCGCTGCGACTGGCGCTGCATTTCTGCCAGGATCGGCGCCCATTCCGGTGCATCCGCAGGGTCCAGCATGTCCAGGTAGCCGTGGATCACCGTCAGTGGCGTGCGCAGCTCGTGCGAGACGTTGGCAACGAAATCCTGGCGCACCTGTTCCAGCCGCAGGAGCTTGCTGACATCGCGTGCCACCAGCAGCCAATGCTGGTCGGAATAGGGAATCAGGCGCAGGTTGAGGCGCAGGTCGGGGTCAACCGGAGAGGCCGCATCCAGCATGGGCTCGGCGTTGCGGCCGGCTGCCAGCCAATGCGCCAGGGAAAGGGATTCAAGGCGCTCGCTCACTGCGCTGCCAAGATCCTGATGCTGCAGGCCCAGCAGGGTGGTCGCCGCCTTGTTGAACCACTGCACGCGCTGCGTATTGCGATCCACTACCACCACCGCATCAGGCAGCGCGGCGGCAGCAGCGCGGTAGGCGCGCAGCATGTCCAGGAGGCGGCGTTTGCGCGCGCGCATTTCCGAGTGGCTGCGGTAGAGCAGGCGGTCCAGCTCGTTCCAGACGCCTTGGCCGCGGGCCGGTTCTATGCGCTGCCGGGCCGTCAGGCGGATGAGCACCTTGCGCAGGCGCCAGTAGTGCCAGGCCACCACGCCCAGCGCAGCCAGGGTGAGCACGGGCCACACGTACCCCAGTAGCCAGCCCAGCACACCGGCGATAGCCACCACTGCGACCAGTTGGCCAAGTGTCTTGAACCACGCGGAACGGATGTGCTTGGGCATCACTGGATTGTGTCAGAGCCGTGCTGGAGTTCGTGGACCAGCGCGGCGGGTCTAGGCAGCAGCACAGCCGTCGGCGACACAAAGTCGCAGTAAAAGCGCAGGAACAGCAAACGCAAGTGGCTCACAAGGACGCCGAAAACCGATAGCCCGAACCGCGCACGGTCTGCACCATGGTCTCTACGCCGTGTGGTTCCAGCGTCTTGCGCAGGCGGCGGATATGCACGTCCACGGTGCGTTCCTCCACATACACGCTGCCACCCCAGACGTGGTCCAGCAGCTGGGTACGGCTGTAGACGCGTTCGGGATGGGTCATGAAAAAATGCAGCAACCGATATTCGGTGGGACCGATGGACACGGGCGAGACACCTGCAAACACGCGGTGGGCGGCACCATCAATGCGCAGGCCACCCACTGCAATGCTGCCGTCCTCGTCATCGTCGCGCGACCGGCGCATCACCGCGCGGATCCGGGCCAGCAGTTCGCGGGACGAAAATGGCTTGACCACGTAGTCATCCACGCCGGCATCCAAACCGCCAACGCGGTCGTGTTCCTCGCCGCGCGCGGTCAACATGATGATGGGCACATCGCGGGTCATGGCGTCCTTGCGCCAACGCCGGGCCAGTTCCAGGCCGCTGGTGCCGGGCAGCATCCAGTCCAGCAGGATCAAGTCGGGGACGCGGTCGGCAATCGCGTTCTGCGCTTCGCGCGCATCGCCTGCATGGACAGGTTCGAAATCGCCCTTGCGCAGGGCGAAGGCGACCATGTCACGGATCGCGGGTTCGTCATCAACAATGAGGATGTGCTTTTGCATAGAGAGTCCTGCCTGCGGTTACCGTGGCACCTGTGGGCCATGGGATGCAAGTAAACGACGTTTTTATGACCGCGCGGTGACAATCATGGCGTCAGCGACGCGGCCTTGCTCGCTGGTGCGTGACAGCAAGATGTCAGCGCCGGTCAACATCCGGGTCGCGTATGCCCTGGCGACGCAGTTCCAGCACCTGCGGCGTTATTGCGACGATGCGTGCATCCACGCGTGCGCGGGCGTAGTAGTCCAGGTCCTCACGCCGCTTGAGGTTCTGCAACTGGATCAAGGCCTGCTCGGCTCGCCCGTTGAGGAAGGCGGCCTCTGCATAGGCTTCGCCCGCGCGCGGCAGGTCGCCGGCCAGTTCGTTGGCGCGGCCGAAGTCCTGCTGAAAGACAGGGTTGTCGGCCGAAGTACCCAGCAACGGTCGCAGCACGGCCTGGGCCCGGCGCCCGGATTCCAGGGTGCCCTGCCTGTTCAGGATCTGCGCGAAGGAGAGCGCAACTACCCGGTTGTCCGGCGACTGCTGCAGCAACGCGATGAATCGCTGGTTGGCGATGACGTTCTTGCCGCTCAGCGACTCGGCCTCGGCCAGGGCCAGGGTGACCCACAGGTTGCCCGGGTGTTTTGCCAGCAACGGCTCCAGCCCCGCCGAAGCAGCCGCCGGCTTGTTGCCGCGCAGGCGGGCCAGTGCCAGCCCGTACTGCTGGGCATCGCCAAGGTCCTTGCCGCCGTTCTGTCGGATCCGCTCGTATTCGGCCACTGCCGCGCCGGGTGTGTCAGCGCTGAGTACCCGCAACCTTTCCCTGGCCCATTCGAACTGGCCGCTGCTGCCCTTGCCTGGATCGGTGACCGAGAGCAACAGCGAGCCTTGCACGAGCGGATTCAGACTGCCAGGCGGTAGCCCCGCCGGTCGGCTGCCGAGGCCAGCTGCGGCAGTGGCGCGGCTGATCTGTTCAGCCCGCTCGCGCGCTTCGCCAATGCGGGTGGTGGTAACCGGGTGGGTCTGCAGATAGTCGGGGGTGCGCTCGCGGTCCCCGCCACGATTTCCACGCATGGCCTGGGCCATGCGTTCGAAGAAGCCGGCCATCGCTTCGGGGTCATAGCCGGCCCGTGACAAGGTGCGGATGCCGACCCGGTCAGCCTCCGATTCGTTGGAACGGGTGTAGTCGATCTGGCGTTGTTGCATCAGCCCCATTGCGCCTGCCAAGGCCGCCTGGGAAGCGTCGCCGCCGGAATTTCCGCCAGCGGTCTGCGCCAGCACGATCGCCCCAAGCATGCCCAGCAGGATAGGGATCTGGTCGCGTTGCGCGCGTTCCACACCCCGCAGCACGTGCTGCTGGGTCACGTGGGCTACCTCGTGTGAAAGCACCGCGGCGACCTCGTCCTCGCGCTCCGCAGTCAGAATCAACCCCGCATTCACGCCGATGTAGCCACCCAGCGTGGCGAAGGCATTGATCTGCCGGTCCTTGAGCAGGAAGAAGGTATAGGGCTGGCGCGGCTGGTCGCTGTCTGCGCCCAGCCTGCCACCCAGGTTCTGCAGCCACTCGCTTAACAACGGGTCTTCCAGCAGATAGTTGTAGTTGCGCAGCTCGCGCAACATCATGCCGCCGTATTCGGCCTGGCGAGCCGGCGTCAGCAGTTCGCCGGCAGAGGATCCGATATCTGGAAGTGCGGACTCCTGTGACACTGCGACGGGAGCCGCCACGGCAAGGGTCAGGGCGAAGGCGAGCAGGGAAGGGCGCAAGCGTTACTCCGGTGGGTGAGGTCTTGCAGGGCCGGGGCAGGATGACCTGTCGCCCCGAGGGCCGGGTGAATAGCGGGTTAATCTTCAGCGTTACAGTTTGCAGCCTGGTAACACGGGACCATGCCACCATGATGGTCTGACCCTGTTTCCTGTCGAGAATTCCCGTGACCGAAGCTCCTACCCCGGAAATCACCCTGTATACCTCCGCCATCTGCCCCTATTGCGTGGCCGCCAAGAACTTCCTGAAGAGCAAGGGTCAAGTCTGGACCGAAGTGCGTATCGACCTGGATTTCGAACAGCGCCAGGCCATGATCGCCAAGGCCAACCGTACCAGCGTGCCGCAGATCTTCATCGGCCAGACCCATGTAGGTGGTTACGACGACATGATCGCCCTGCATCGCGCCGGCAAGCTGGAAGCATTACTGGCCGGCTGAAAAACTTTGTCCCGCCCCTTGCGTACGTCTTCCCGGCAGCGCGGAACGGTGAAAAGTGCTTCCAGGACGCACACGGCTCGATCGCGCTGCGTGGAAGATTGTGGCGTGTTGAAGAGTTTGTTTTGGCGACCGCGGGGCTGCCAACCAGCACCCATGGCGACCGGCGCAGATCTGCTGAACGCCTGGTACTGGAATCCTACGATCAGTGCGCGGTACGCATCGTGCTAACGCTACAGCTTCACAAGGTTGTTGCCACCTGCGCGCAATGCTGCACTGCAGCCAAGGTAAATGACTGAGATGACCTGCCCTGTGCTGGGATTGAATCAAGGTTTATTTGGGTCTGCCGCCGCCCATCGGGCATAATGGACGTTCAATCCTCGCGATTGCCTGGGCATCAAGCCGGCTGTCGCCTCTGCTTGGAACCCCAACGCAATGACCCAGACGATCACCGTCATCCGCGGCGATGGCATCGGCCCGGAAATCATGGACGCCGCACTTTACGTGCTTGACGCAATGAAGCTCGGCTTGGTTTACGAAGAGGCTGACGCTGGCCTGGTGGCGCTTGAGAAGTATGGTGAACTGCTGCCGCAGGCCACCATGGATTCGATCCGCCGCAACCGCGTCGCCCTGAAAAGCCCGCTGACCACGCCGGTCGGCGAAGGGTTCAGTTCCATCAACGTGGAAATGCGCAAGCGCTTTGACCTGTACGCCAATGTGCGGCCGGCCAAGTCCTTCCCCAACACCAAGTCCCGTTTCCCGACCGGGGTGGACCTGGTAACGGTGCGCGAGAACACCGAAGGCGCATATATCGGCGAAGGGCAGAGTGTTTCAGCCGACGGCGAAACCGCGCTGCTGACCCAGAAGATCACCCGCACCGGGTCCGAGCGCATTGTGCGATACGCCTTCGAGCTGGCGCGCAAGACCGGCCGCAAGAAAGTCACGGTGGTGCACAAGGCCAATATCCTGAAATCCACCTCTGGCCTGTTCCTCAAGGTGGCGCGAGAAGTAGCGGCGGAGTATCCCGACATCCTCTGCAACGAGATGATCGTGGACAACACCTGCATGCAGCTGGTGATGCGTCCGGAGCAGTTCGACATCATTGTCACCACCAATCTGTTCGGCGACATCATCTCCGACCTGTGTGCCGGCCTGGTTGGCGGCTTGGGATTGGCGCCGGGCGCCAATATAGGTATTGATGCCGCGATTTTCGAGGCAGTACACGGTTCTGCGCCCGACATCGCCGGCAAGGGGGTTGCCAATCCCTGCGCACTGCTGCTCGGTGCCGCACAGATGCTCGACCACCTGGGGCAGCCGGACAATGCCGAACGCCTGCGTAACGCGATCGTTGCTACGCTGGAAGCCAAGGATTCACTTACTCCGGACCTGGGCGGTGAGGGAACCACGATGTCGTTCGCCAAGGCGATCAGCAGCCGGGTGTGACCACATTGCAGGCAATTGCAAATACGGGACGTTCATCGTCCCGTTTTCATTTTTGCCTGTTTCACTGATGGGCGTTCTCAGGCCTGGCGTCCCCACTCACAATTGCAAGTCCTAAGCAGCTTGACGTTGACCATGCATGTACGACCCAGCGCAGTCGCGCTGACCCCTTTGTTACTGTTTCTGCTGCTTTTCCTCGGTGCCGGCCTGTACTTCACGTCGCAGGGTGACGCGATGGGGTTCTACCAGTTGCACGCGCCCGTTGCGATACTGCCGGCGTTGGCGTTGGGGCTGTGGATTGCGCACCGGCGCGGAATCAAGGCGGTGGACACCTTGCTGGCCGGCATCGGTGATTCCAACATCATCCTGATGTGCCTGATCTTCCTGCTGGCCGGCGCATTCGCCATGGTCACCAAGCAGATCGGTGCAGTAGATGCCGTGGTTTCGCTGGGTATCGGGGCGCTGCCACCGGCGCTGATCCTGCCGGGATTGTTCCTGGTCGCTGGCTTCCTGTCCTTGGCGATTGGTACCTCGATGGGCACGATTGCCGCAGTCGCACCGATTGCCCTGGGTATTTCAGATGCCTCCGGCCTGGACCGGGCGCTGGTGATGGGTGCAGTCATCGGTGGCGCCACCTTTGGCGACAATCTTTCGGTCATCTCTGATACCGCCATCGCGGCAGCGCGTACCCAAGGCTGCAGCGTTCGCGAGAAATTCCGTGAGAACCTCAAGATCGCATTGCCCGCAGCCGCGCTGACTGTGTTGCTGCTGGCATTTGTGGGGGAGGCGTCTCCGCCCGAGGCGGCGCAGTCCGCATCACCTTGGCTGGTGCTGCCTTACGTGCTGGTACTGGTGTTGGCGGTGATTGGAGTAGATGTGTTGCTGGTGCTGGGCATCGGACTGGTGGTGGCCGGTCTGTTTGGCTATGCCAGCAGTCAGGACTACGGAATAGGGACATTTTCCACCGACATTTACAGCGGTTTCGAAAGCGTGGTGGAAATTACGCTGCTAGCGCTGTTTATTGGCGGGCTGGGTGCATTGATCAAGGCCAGTGGTGGCCTCGCATGGCTGGCCAGGGCCGTTTCACGTATTGCACGCGGCAGCGATGGGCGGCGCACCGGTGAGTGGAGCATCGCCGCGCTAGCATCGGTCACCGATATATTCACTGCCAACAATACAGTTGCCATACTGATCAGTGGCAGTGTCGCGCGCGACATTGCAGAGCGCCACGACATTCCGCCCGCACGTGCGGCAAGCCTGCTGGATATCTTCGTGTGCAGCGTGCAAAGCCTGCTGCCGTATGGCGCACAGATTCTGCTTGCTGCCTCACTGGCCGGCCTATCGCCATTGTCGTTGGTGGGTACCGCACACTATTGCTGGTTCCTGGTCGCGGTGACCATCACTTTCATGATGTGGCCACAGCGCCGCAAGCCGCGCATCCAGGTCGCCTCCTGAGCAATAAAAAGGGGCGCAATGCGCCCCTTTTTATTGCGGGAACCGGATTGGCTTCAGCGCGAGTTGAGCTTGGACAGCAGGCGCAGGAACTCGATGTACAGCCATACCAGCGTGACCATCAGGCCGAAGGCGCCATACCACTCCATGTATTTCGGCGCGCCTTGTTCGACGCCGTTCTCGATGAAGTCGAAGTCCAGGACCAGGTTCAGCGCCGCGATCACGATCACGAACAGGCTGAAGCCGATGCCAACCAGGCCGGATTCATGGATCAACGGGATGTTGATGTTGAACATGCCCAGGATGATCGTCGCCAGGTATACCAGGGCGATGCCGCCGGTGGCCGCCACGACGCCGAGCTTGAAGTTCTCGGTGGCCTTGATCAGGCCGCTGCGATAGGCGAACAGCAGCGCGAACAATGTGCCCATGGTCAGCATCACCGCCTGAAGCACGATGCCGTTGTACATATTGTTGTAGATCGCCGAGATGGCGCCCAGGAAGAAGCCTTCCACCAGCGCATACATTGGTGCAGTGACTGGCGCCCAGGTCTTCTTGAAGGTCGTGACCAGGGCCAGCACGAAGCCGCCAATGAG
>JBDSUI010000221.1:0-8413 GCA_039927795.1 Pseudoxanthomonas sp. | reverse complement strand
GAAGCCTGTGTAGAGCCGGGCTTGCCCAACTGCCGCAGGCGCAATGCAGTAAGCAGCGAGGCAAGCCCGGCGCCACAAGCACATGCGGAGGACGCTCAGGCGGCCAGTGACAGGTCCGGCAGTTCGGCGCGCGTTTTCAGTTCCAGTGCGAACTGCTGCGCCAGCTGGGCCAGCAGCACCGGCTTGACCGCATCCATGCCCGAGGGACCGCCCAGATCGGACAGCGCGGTCACCTGCAGATCCTGGTATCCGCAGGGATTGATGCGGCGGAAAGGTTCCAGGTTCATGCCGATGTTGAAGGCCAGGCCGTGGAAGGTGCAGCCACGACGCACGCGGATGCCCAGTGCCGCGACCTTGGCCCCCGCCACGTAGACGCCGGGCGCGCCTTCCTTGCGCTCGGCGTGGATATTCCACTCGGCAGCGGTGTCGATGATGGATTGCTCGATACGCCGCACGTACTCGCGCACGCCCACCTTCATGCGCTTCAGATCGAAAAGCGGATAGGCCACGATCTGTCCGGGCCCGTGGTAGGTGACCTGGCCGCCGCGGTCGACATGGATCACCGGGATATCGCCGGCCGCCAGCACATGCTCCGGCTTGCCCGCCTGGCCCAGGGTGAACACCGGCTCATGCTCCACCAGCCAGATCTCGTCCGGCGTCGCCTCGGTGCGCGTATCGGTGAAGCGCTGCATCGCGCGCCACACCGGTTCGTAGGGCTGCCTGCCCAGGTCCCGCACCAGGCACGGCGGTACGCCTAGATCGTCCACTTCACTTCCGGGTGGGCACGCAATGCCTCATGCGCGGCGTCGTACTGGGCGCGATCACTGGCCTGGAATGCAATACGCACCGACACGTACTTTCCGCTGGACGAATGCTTCCAGCTGATGTTTTCAGTCAGCACTTCAACGCCAGCCTCGCCCAGCAGCTTGGGAAGTTCGGTTTCCAGCCCGCTGCCTGCAGTGCCCATGGCAGTGAGTTCGAAGGTGCCGGGGAACTGGAAGCCGTGGTCAGGGTTGTCAGAGTGAAGGTCCATGCCGGGATTATTGGGCCGTTGCGCCGTAAACCCAAGCACCAGACATTTCCATCCCCACAAAACAGAAGGGCCGCATTCGCATGCGGCCCCTCGGGTTCAGCACAGGTCAGGGGTCAGCGCGACAGTTCGATGCTGGTGGAATTCACCCAACCCTTGTTTCCCAGCTCGTCTTCCACTTCCCACATCAGTCCGTCCTTGTTGCCGGTCGGGTACAGCATCATGCCCGGGTCCAGCGCACGCACGGCCTTGCCGGTACCCTTGGCGTTTGCCAGCAGACGCCCGGCTTTGGTCACGGTCACTGCCTGGGTTGTATTGGCGGCCGAGGCATTGGCCGGCAATCCGCCCAGCTGCGCGATGATGTCGGTGTAGGCCTGCAGGTAGGCCAGGGTGATGACCTGCCCCAGTTCGGTATTGGCGTAACCCGACACACCCGCCGCACCCCAGCCGCCGCCGCCAAACAGGCCGCCACCGGCGCCCCAGCCGATGTCGGTCTTTTTGGCATTGCCTTCGGCCATGGCCACCTGCTCGGACGAGCGCACGTCGGTTACCGTCAACACCACGTCAGCCGTCTTCTTCTTGAAGTTGAGGCCACCGATCAGAGCCCCGGCGTTGCCACCGACCAGCCCGCCCAACAGGCCACCCAGCGCGTTGCCGCCGGCATTGTTGTTCTGCGCAATAAGATCGGGCACCAGCACGTAATCGGCGGCCTTGATCTGGCCCTTGCCGATATTGGAACGACCGCGCAGTTCGCCACTGGAAGCAAGCGCACGTTCACTCATCGCCGCGTTCATGCCCGCGCCGCGATCAACCAGGGTGAAGCAGCGCGACTTGTTGACGAAGACCTTGATCAGCTTGGAAGGCGCCGGCAGCTGCTGGCCGGTCCACCAGTTAGTGGCATCTTCGGCTTCGATCACCGAAATGCTGCCCAGCGGCTTGACGCAGACCGGGATCTGCGCGACCTGCTCCTTGCGCTGGTCCTGCGCGCTCTTGCGCTGCGCGTTGGCCGGCGCAGCGACCAGCGCCACCGCAATACCCAACGAGGCGGCGAGCACCGCCACCGACTTGAATCCGTTAACCATGTGTATTTCCCCTTCAAAGAACCATGAGCGCTTGCGCGCCCTCCCTTGGCGTGGAGCCTGTTGAAAACCCCATCGCCTGCACCGCCTTGCACGTGTGCAGACGTCATCTTAATTCACCGCGCCGGTTATCGGGCTGCCAGCCGCCCGTATCCCCCACCGTGAACGCGGGCGGCCCAGCCAGTCGGTCACCGGCTTCGCAATGAAAGAAGCCGGCTTGCGCCGGCTCCAGGGTGATTCAGGGTAATCCCAGCCGGCTCACGCCGACTCCCACCACATCCACAGGCTGTCCCACAGGCGCCGGAAGAAACCGCCCTCTTCCACGGCGTTCAATGCCACCAGCGGCGCCTGCGCAATCAGCTTGCCGTCCAGGTTGACCTTTACCGTGCCAATGGCCTGACCCTTGCGGATCGGCGCTTCCAGCAGCTTGGGCACGTCCATGGTCGGTTTGAGGTCCGCATAACGGCCGCGCGGCACGCCTACCAGCATCGGTGCGGCCACGCCCAGCTGCACCTCCTTGCTCTGGCCCTTCCACACTTTCTGCTGGGCAATCTGCTTGCCAGACTCGTACAGGCGGTGGGTTTCAAAGAAGCGGAAGCCCCAGTTCAAAAGCGCCATGCTGTCGTTGGCGCGCTGCTTCTCCGAGGTCGAACCCATGACCACCGCGATCAGACGCTGATCACCGCGCTTGGCCGAACTCATCAGGCAATAGCCGGCACCGGAATGGTGGCCGGTCTTGATGCCATCGACCGCCGGATCACGCCACAGCAACAGATTGCGGTTGGGCTGGGTGATCGTGCCGACGGTGAATTCCTTGATCTTGTTGTAGCCGTAAGTCTCGGGATAGTCGCGCACCAGCGCCTGGCCCAGCAGGGCCAGATCATAGGCGGTGGAATAGTGCTCGGGCGCCGAGAGGCCATGGGCGTTGACGAAATGCGAGCCTTTCATGCCAATTTTCGCAGCGTAGCTGTTCATCAGCGCAGCAAAGGCCTCCTCGCTGCCGGCGGCATGTTCGGCCAGGGCAATCGCGGCGTCATTGCCTGACTGCACGGCCATGCCTTTTTCCATGTCCAGCAGCTTCGCCGTCTGGTTGACCGCAAACCCGCTGTAGCTGCCGTCCGTGCCAGCGCCGCCTTCACGCCAGGCCCGCTCGCTCAGCATGACCTGGTCGTCGGGCTTGATCTTGCCGTTCTTCTGTTCGGCGGCCAGCGTGTACGAAGTCATGACCTTGGTGATGCTGGCCGGCTCCACGCGCTCGTTGTAGTTCTCGCCCGCCAGCACCTGGCCGGTGGTGTAGTCCATCAACACCCAGGCAGTGCCTGCAGGTGTGGGCGCAGGCGGAATGGCGACGGCCGCGGCGGGTGCGGTCGTTGCGGCAGCGGGCTGCGGCAGCGGCTGCGGCGTCTGGGCCAATGCCAGGCCTACCGAAACGGTGGCCAACGCGGCGATTGCGAAACGAAACTTCATTTAATGCGGACTCCAGAAGGGTGTTGCCGGTGAAAGACCTAATTGTATTGGCGCGGATGGACCGCTCCGCTTGCCCGGCAAGCCGCTGTGGACAGCAAACCTGGGCCCAGTGCCCCTTACTCGCGAACCTGTTGCGGTCGCCCGAAGCCCAGACCGGCAATGCGGCCGGCAAGTTCCGAAGCGGCTTGTGGATCCGGCGCCTGTACGCGCAGCCGCCACAGGGTGCGGCCATTGCTGGCCACGTCACTGAGGCTGGCGCGCGCAATGCCGGCAGCACTCAGGCGCGCCAGGGCGCGGTCGGCGTTCTCGCGACTGGCGAAGCTGCCCACCTGCAGTTGCACATCACCGGCGCTGGCCTGGCGGATAGGCGCGGCGGCGCGCAGCGGCGCCGGCGCAACCATTGCGACCAAGGGACGAGGCGCGACGGCGGTGGTCACCGATGTGCTGGCGGCAACGGGCTTGGCGGAGGCGACGGGCTTGCCGGTGGCTACGTGCACGCCGCGGGATTTCATCCATGCATCGAATTCATCGGCTGTGGGCTTGTGGTCCAGCTGCGGGGTGACGTGATAACGCCACGGCTGGTCAGGATCGGCCGCAGCCACGACAACCGCCACGGCCGGGGTCACCGCAGGCGCGGGTGGCGGCAGCTGCGCGGCTGACTGTGGCAATGTGCCGACCAGTTCGTCCAGGCCGGTGGGCTTGCCCGTGGCCATACGGGTGGGCAGGCCGGTCGCGACCGTGGTCTTTACCGGCGCCGCCGTCGGCGCAGCCAGTATGCTGCCCTGCTCGGCGCTGGTCAGGGCGCGCACTTCCACCCGACCGGTGCCACGCTGGGTGATGCCTAGCTTGACTGCCGCCGCGTAGCTCAGGTCGATGACACGTCCGTCATGGAAGGGGCCGCGGTCGTTGACCCGCACCACCACCGACTTGCCGCTGTCCACGTTGGTGACGCGCGCAAAGCTGGGCAGCGGCAGGGTCTTGTGCGCCGCGGTGAAGGCATACATGTCGTAGACCTCCTGGTTGGAGGTGCGGCGACCATGGAACTTGTTGCCGTAATACGAGGCCGTGCCCTGCTCCACGTAACCGTCGACACGACTCATGACCTCGTACTTCTTGCCCAGCACGCTGTAGGGCGAGCGATTGCCAACCCGCGAGGGCGGCTCGTTGGTGACCACCGGTTCGGCAATACAGTCCACGTCGGGAACATGGTCGGGCGTGGTATCGGCAACCTGCGGCGCGTACAGGCCACCGGCCTTGTAGTCGCCCCGCTTGCTGAGGTCTTCCTGCGCCGGGGAATATTTATGCGTGCAACCTGCACCCGCGGCGGTGGCAGGCGTGGTTGCCTGTGCGGGGACATTGATCTTGCCGGACTGCGGCGACGATTTCTTCGGTGCGCTGCTGCAGGCGGCCAACATGAGCGCCAGCAATGGCAGCGTCAGCCACTTCATGTCGGTCCGGTTCATGCCGGAGGCACCGCTTTGCCGGCGATGGCCTGTGACAGCTGGTACACCGCCATGGCGTACATCTTGGAGTTGTTGTAGCGGGTGATCGCGTAATAGTTCTGGAAGCCAAGCCAGTACTGCTTGCCGGTACTGCCTTCCAGCGACACCAGGGTGGCGGTGGCGTCGGCCGCGACCGGCTCCAGCGGACGATAGCCACGTTGCGCCAGATCGGCCAGCGTGTAGTCCGGGGTCCACGTCTCGGGATTGAACTCGGCAAATCCGGGCTGCAGCTCCGCGCGTGCCACCACAGCGCCGCCTGGCACCCAGCCGCCCCGTTCACCACCCTTCTTCAGGAAGTAATTGGCGATCGAGGAAAACACGTCGTCGTAGCTCTTGAACAGGTCGCGACGGCCATCGCCATTGCCATCCACCGCGAATTCGCGATAGCTGGACGGCATGAACTGGCCCAGCCCCATGGCCCCGGCGTAACTGCCGGTCAGGTTGGCGATGTCCAGGTTTTCCTCGCGTCCCAGCGCGAACAGCTGCGCCAGTTCGTCGCGGAAGAATTGCTCACGCTTGTATTCGTAGGCGGCGCGTTCGGGATTGCCGCTGCGCGGATATCGGAACGCCAGCGTGTACAGCGCATCCAGCACCCGGGTCTTGCCGGTGAAACCGCCGTAGCTGGTTTCCACGCCGATGATGGAAACAATGATCTCGGCAGGCACCCCGGTGCGCGCCTGCACGCGCTGCAATTCATCGCGATGAGTGGCCAGAAACGTGCGACCGCCCTCAATGCGCGCCGTGGTGATGAAATTAGGGCGGTACTCGGCCCAGGTCTTGACCCGTTCGGCCGGGCGCGACATCAGGTTGACCACGCTGTCCAGGAAAGTCGCCTGGGCGAGAGTCGCTTCGATGTTGGCCGGTGCAATGGCGTAACGGGCTGCGGTGTCGCGCACGAAGTTGGCGCGGGCAATCTCGAAGGGGACCGGCGTCAAGTCAAGCGGCGCCGTGGCCGGCAAGGTCTCGACCGAGCCTTCCGCAGGGCCTTTTGCAGGCTTCGGTGTGGCCGGTTCGCCTGCGGTCTGGGGGCTTGGCGTCGGCGACTTCACCGGCGTCGCGCAAGCAACGAGGCCTAGGGTGAACAGGCAGAAAAGAGCGGTGCGGGTCATCGGCGGCGAGGTTAGCATGCGTGCCGCCGTGAATAGTGAATCGGATCTGGAGCGGAGTGAGCGAAAAGAGGTGGGTAGTAAGACACTGGATGCGATCAGGAGCGGCGGTACGCTTTGCTTTTTACGCTCGTTGCTCACTCTTCTCCACGCACTCCCCGCTCTTCGTTTCAATATCCATGCACCGGCCGATGCGCGCGCACGGCCATCACCAGGCCCAGGCCTGCAAGTAGCGAAACCGCCGATGTACCGCCATAGCTCAGCAGCGGCATCGGCACCCCGACCACCGGCAGCAGTCCCGAGATCATGCCGCCGTTGACGATCACATAGACAAAGAATGCAAGTCCGAGCGAACCGGCCAGCAGGCGCGAATAGGTGTCGCGTGCGTCTACCGCGATCCACACGCAGCGGCCGATCACGAACAGGTACAGGGCCAGCACCACCAGCACGCCGATCCAGCCGAATTCTTCCGATAGCACCGCGAAAATGAAATCAGTGGTGTGCTCGGGCAGGAAGTTAAGGTGCGACTGGGTGCCTTCGCCCCAGCCTTTGCCGCTGACCCCGCCGCCGCCAATGGCGATCTTGGACTGGATGATGTTCCAGCCGGTGCCCTGCGGATCGTTTTCCGGATTGAGGAAGGTCAGGATGCGGTCCTTCTGGTACTGGCGCAGGAACCAGAACCAGGCCACCGGCGCCGCGGCCGCAACCGCGCCCACCGCCACACCCACCCACCACCAGGGTAAACCGGCCAGCAACAGCGCGAACATGCCGCTGGCCACCACCAGCATGCCGGTGCCGAAATCCGGCTGCAGCAGAATCAGGCCCGCAGGTACCGCAATCAGCGCGCAGGAAATGAGCACCGTGGGCACCCGCGGCGGCAGTGTTTCCCGATGCAGGTACCAGGCCAGCATCATCGGCAGGCTGATCTTCATCAGCTCCGAGGGCTGCAGGTAGAACAGCTTCAGGTCGATCCAGTGATTGCCGTGCTTGCCGCTGCCGACGAACAGCACCAGCACCAGCGGCACCAGCGAGGCCAGAAACGCTCCCGGCGTCCAGGCACGCAGCCGTGTCGGCGTGACCCGCGACAACCCCCACATGGCCACCAGCCCTGCGGCAAACCGCGCACCCTGCGCCAGCATCAGACGCATGCCCTGTGCTTCGCCCCCGGCGCTGTACAGCACGGCCAGGCCGATGCCCATCAGCGCAGTCAGCGCCAGCAGCAGCGGCCAGTCCAGGGTGCGCAGGAAATAGCGCAGCAGATCGACCAGCCAGCGCAGGATCTCACTCAATGGAGGGTGCCCGGTATGGGCGCAGGCGCGGGCACTGGCAGGGTCACTGACACGGGAAGCGACGGGGGCAGGGCGGGCATGATCCCAACTTCAACGCGCGTACTGGCGCTGGCATCACCCACGTCAGGGGCCTTGTCAGCCGGCGGCTTTTTCATCAGCCAGGCGTCGAATATCTTGCGCGCGATCGGGGCGGCCGTGCTGCCGCCATAGCCGCCGCCTTCCACCATCACGGCCACGGCAATACTGGGATTTTCTGCCGGCGCATAACCCACGAACAAGGCGCGGTGACGCCGATGCATGGGCAACGATTTGGGATTGACGGCCACCGCACTGCGGTTCACCACCTGCGCGGTGCCGGTCTTGCCGGCCATGCGATAGGGCGCGCCGACGCTGATCGCGCGCGCCGTGCCGCCGGGGCCGTTGACGGTCATCTCCATGCCTTCCTGGACCACACGCACGTTGCCTGGATGGTCGCTGATGCGGACCGGCGCCGGCTGCGGCAGCGGCTCCCACGGGGCATCAAAGGCGTGGCGCTTGGCGGCTACCAGATGCGGCCGGCGCAGCATACCGCCATCGGCCAGGGCCGCCGTGCCACGCGCCAACTGCAGCGGCGTCACTTTCCACATGCCTTGCCCGATCGCGGCGTTGACCAAGTCGCCCGGATACCAGCGTTCCTTGTTGAGCTTGAGCTTGGCCGCCGGCGAAGGCAGGATGCCGCCAATCTCACCCATCAGGTCGATGCCGGTGGGCTGGCCAAAGCCGTAGCGGGTGAGATAGGCGTCGAAGCGCTCCACCCCCAGGTCCAGCGCCAGCCGGTAGTAATAAGTGTTCACCGAATCGGCAATCGACTTGCGTACATCGGTCCAGCCGTGGCCGCCGCGGTGCGAATCGCCCCAGCCGCGCCCCTTCATGCCAGGCAGGCGGAACATGCCGGTGGAAA
>JBDSUI010000220.1:0-4089 GCA_039927795.1 Pseudoxanthomonas sp. | reverse complement strand
ACGGCCGAAGGGGCCCTGGCCCTGCTGTTGCTGCTGGACCAGTTTCCGCGCAACTGCTTTCGCGGCAGCGCGCATTCCTACGCTACCGACGGACTGGCCAGATGGCATGCGCGCAAGGCCATCGCCGCCGGCTTCGACCTGCAGGTGGACGCGGCGCTGCGGCTGTTCTTCTATCTGCCTTTCGAGCATTCCGAAGCGATGGCCGACCAGGATTACGCCATGCAGCTGATCGCCGGCATAGGGGACCAGGAGCTGATGAAGTACGCGGTACTGCATCGCGATCTGATCGCCGGCTTCGGCCGCTTTCCGCATCGCGATACTGCGCTGGGCCGGGACTCTACGCGGGAGGAGCTGGACTATCTGGCCAGCGGAGGTTTCAGCGGCTAGCCGCAGCTTCTCCGCCCCGGCAACTCATGCGCTGAAGCAGGTGGGCGAGGACGTAATTGCTGGCCAGAGTTTCCACGCGGACCATGCGGTCCGAAGCCCGGGCCAGGTGGGCCGGGGCCCACCTGCTCGCCTCTTGCCTGCTCAATATTTGGCCAGTCCCGAACCCGCTTCGTCGGCCCAGGCATTGGTGCCGCCGGCCACATTGAACACGCGGCTGAAACCCAGCGCAGCGAATTCCTCGGCGGCCTGTTGGCTGCGGCCGCCGCTGCGGCACAGGAAAGCGATGGCGGTGTCTTTCGGCAAGCCTGCCAGTGCGGCACGACCGGCGCCGTCAAAGGTCTTGAACGGCAGTTTTACCGAAGCCATCGCACGCTCGTCTTCGGGCCGCACATCGACCAGCAGGAGCTCGCCTGCGGCCACGCGCACGTCGGCTTCGGCCGGCGACAGCGTCTGTACGCCAGGGCCTTGATCGGATCGCGCTTGATCGGATCGCGCTTGATCAGATCGCGCTTGTTCAGAGCCGCCGTTATCCGGTTTGGGCGCATTCGGATTGTCGATGGACAGTCCCTTGCCGCGGATGTCATCGGCCCAGTCAATGGTGATGCCATCGGCGCGGCGCACGCTGGCCAGATCGAACTGGATGCGCACGCCATTGGATTCTGCGGCAATGGCATTGGCGTCGAACTGCGCCAACTGGAAACTGGGCTGGAACTGCGCATTGATTGAGAGTGCCAGCGCGCTACCTGGCCCGGCATCGCGCACTGCAGTGGACAGCATCTCGGCGGCCGCCGGAGTGATAGTGATGGTGGGCGGGCTACGGTCTGGCGCAGCAACGCCCAGCAACGAAGCGAGTTCACCGGAATTGCTCATCTGCTCGATGATGTCGCTGCCGCCGACCAGTTCGCCGTCGATATACAGCTGCGGGATGGTCGGCCAGTCGCCATAGGCCTTGATGCCCTCGCGGATGTCCTGGTCGGCCAATACATTGACGTGGGTGAAATCGACACCCAGGCTGGACAGCGCGCCCACCGCCTTGGCTGAGAATCCGCATTGCGGCATGGTCGGCTGACCCTTCATGAACAACACGACGCGATTGGACTGCAGCAAGGATTCGATGCGCGAACGCAGGGCGGGGTCGAGGGACATCGTCAGCTACCGTTTTTTCGGGAAGTCTGATTTTACGCTGCGTGGCATGATTGCGGCATGACCACGCCGGAAACACTGCATCACACGCCGCCGTCCTACGGCCTGCACCGCGTTCCGCGCCATCCGCATGCGTGGTGGGGCCTGGCGCTTGGCTTGCATGCCGTAGTCGCTGCCGTCTGGTGGCAGTGGGGCTGGCCGCTGGGGCTGGCCTGTCTGTTTGCCACCCACATGCTGTTCCTGTGGGGAACCATGCGCCCGCAGTCGCGCCTTTTCAGTCCGGTGCTCACGCGCCTGCCGACCGGTGACAACGTGGTCTGGCTGACCGTGGACGATGGGCCATCGCACGAAACCCTGGCCTTGCTGGACCTGCTGGATCTGCATCAGGCCAAGGCCACTTTTTTTCTCGTCGCCGATCGGGCTGCGGCCCATCCCGAGCTGGCGCGCGAGATCCTGGGTCGCGGCCACGGCATCGGCAATCACAGCCGCTCGCATCCGCAGGCCTGGTTCTGGGCGCTGGGGCCGCGCCGCATGGCGGCTGAAATCGAGCAGGCACAAGCCATGCTGCACGCCATCACCGGCCAGCGCCCGCGCTGGTTCCGCGCCGTGGTTGGCATGGCCAATCCCTTCGTGTCGGCGGCCTTGAAGAAGCACGGCCTGGCGCGCGTGGCCTGGAGCGCGCGCGGCTTCGACGGTGTCCGTGGCGAAACGGCGGAAGTGGTGAAACGCATCAGCGACCAGCTGCAGCCTGGCGCCATTGTCCTGCTGCATGAGGGCGCGCCCCACGGCAATAATCTGGCGATCGTGCAGGGCGTGCTGCAGGCCATGCAGGCACGCCACTACTCCAGCGTGCTTCCTGAAGCTCTGTAGACGCTGGCCGGAATGGGACCCGCATTAGCGTGCACTCCTAAAGCCCGGCGCTTCTCACCAGGGAGCCGCTGAGCAATCGACAGCGGACAGCGAAACCAAAAAATCCCGTTCGTGGTGAGCCTGTAGAACCACGCGTTCCGCGGGCAAATCGAACCATCGCAAGCCTGGTTTCTTTGCGAAAGCGCGGTACTGGAAGCTCACTACGAACAGAATCGGACTATTCAAGCCTTCCCTGGATTCCGGTTGCAGCTTGGGCAGCGGCTACGCCGGGGCGTTGGCCACGATCAACCAGTTGTTGAAGGGCGTATTGCCGTACAGCGGCGAGAAGCTGGTGCCCAGGCCGGCGGCTTCCAGCTGCGTGCGCAGGGCGTCGGCATCGGGATAGCACTTCGGACGGAATTGCATCCAGCCGATCCAGTTGGCCAGGCGGTCGGTGATGCGGCTGGTCCGTCCGCGCCGGCTCTCATCGCCCAGCGCCGTGCGGATCACCAGGCGGGCGCCGGGGGTCAGCATGGCGATGGCGTTGCTGACCAGATGCGCCTGTTCGGCCGCGCTGAGGTACTGCAGCACATCCAGGATCGCGACGCTGCCGGCGTGGGCGGGCGGCCCCTGGGCGAGGTCGACGACTTCGAACTGCACCTCATGCAGTGCATTCTTTCCTGCTACCCGGGCGGCGCGCGTGATCTTCGCTGCATCGTTGTCCACGCCGCGATAGGTCATGGTCTGGCCGTCCAGGCGCAGCGCATGCGCCAGCAGGCCCAAGCCGCAACCCAGGTCGAGAACCGGTGCCTGGCTGCCGCGCAAGGCGTTCAACACGCCCGGATACAAGGGGTCGCTGCCCAGTTTGGCGCGCGTGTAGTAATAGTCCCAGCGGTTGCCGAAGAAATGCGGCGGCAGGTAGGCGCTGGCAATGCGGTGGGCGGTGGCGTTGTCGAAAGGACGCGTGGGTGAGTGGTTCACAGGCCGGCCATCAGGTTGCGCACGACCGGCAAGGCCAGGCCTGCCCAGCGGGCGTACATCGCGGCCGACGGATGCAGCCCGTCCGCCACCAGCATGCCAGCCTCGCAGCCACCCTGGCGGCTGGCGATGGTGATGTCGACGAAGGCGACGCCACGTTGCGTACAGGCCTGCAGGGCGGTGGCGTTGAAGGCGTCGATGGCGCTGGCAATGGCAGCGCCATCGCGGCCGCGCGCAAATGTGGTCACGCCCCAGTCGGGAATGGAAAGCACCAGCACGCGCTCGCGTTGCCATTGCGCGAACCCGATGGCGCGCTCCAGCAAGGCGCTGAACTGCGCGCGGTAGTCGTCCAGGCTGCGGCCGCGGTACTGGTTGTTGACGCCAATCAGCAGGCTGACCAGGTCGTATTCGGCCAGCGGATGCACCTGGTCGATTGCCGCATCCAGCTCGTCGGTGGTCCAGCCCGTTTGCGCAATAAAGGTCGGGTCCGACATGGGAATGCCGTCTGCACGCAGCGCCTGCGCCAGTTGCGCTGGCCAGCGTGCTGACGCGGCCACGCCTTCGCCAATCGTGTAGGAATCGCCCAACGCCAGGTAGCGAAGCGTGGCGGGCGATCCGCTGGTCCGGGTCGGCACGGTCCGGGTCATGCGGCGATCAAGCCGCCGCTGGCCGTGACTTCGGCGGGCTGATGGGCACCACCCTGGTCGCTGCTTCGGCGCGTCGCGCCAGCAC
>JBDSUI010000219.1:0-8020 GCA_039927795.1 Pseudoxanthomonas sp. | reverse complement strand
TGACGCTCGCCGCCCACATAGCCCACCGACACCGTGTTCTCACGGTCGGCCTCGGAACCTGCACCCAGCGCCACGCTGTTGGTGGCAGAGGCAAGCGAGCCGTAACCCAGTGCAGTCGCATTGTCGGTCTGTGCCCACGAGGCACCACCGACTGCGGTTGCGTTGAGGCCATCGGCAGTGCTCAGCCAACCGGCGGCAATGCTCTGGTCGCCATTGGCCAGCGCGCCTGCGCCCAGTGCAGTCGAGCCTGCGCCCGCAGCTTCGGTAGCGATGGAGCCGCCCACCGTGCCGCCCAGCGCCACGCTCTCGTCGCCCGAAGCGATGCTGAACTCACCGACCGAAACGCTGCTCAAACCCGAGGCTGCAGCGGCAAGACCCACTGCGGTTGCATAGTCGCCGCTGGCCACCGACTCGGCGCCCAGCGCGCTTGCCCCTGCGCCAGAGGCAGAGCTGAGGAAGCCCACTGCGCTGGATTCGATACCCGAGGCGGTGCTTTCGGCGCCCAGTGCCGTGGAAAGCTCGCCCGACGCGGTGCTGAAGAAGCCACTCGCGGTGGATTCAGCACCCGAGGCTTCACTTAATGCGCCCGATGCCGTGCCGCCATCGCCACTGGAAATGCTGGCTGCACCGGCTGCGGTCGACAGGTAACCACTCGCTTCGCTTTCCGCACCCACCGCGGTCGCGTACTCGCCGATTGCCGAGCTGCTGGCACCCAGCGCGACCGCACTTTCTGCGAAAGCGACGGCATTGAAGCCGACCGCCACGGCGTTGTTCGCGTAGGCATTGGCGCCGCTGCCAAAGGCCGAGGCACCATCGCCAATCGCATTGGCCGCATCACCTGCAGCCGTTGCATTCAGGCCGTCGACATAGGCACCCGGATCGGCCGAGGCATCAAGTGGGTCGTTGCCCGAAGCCTGGAAATAGCGGGTGCTGGCGGTCGCGTCCTGCAGCTGGTCCAGGTTCACCGCATCAGTGCCCTGGGTACCGGCAGCCACGTTCACGACCTGCCGTTCGCTGCCGGCGGAGCCAACTGAAACCGTGTCTGCGCGGTCTGTAACCGACAGTGCACCCAGGGCAACGCTGTTTTCCGCGCCGGCATAGGAGCCGGCGCCCAGCGCCGTGCCCTGGACCGCGTCACTGACCGCCAGCGTGCCTACCACAGTGGCGTAGTCGCCCAATGCGTACGCCGATACACCCAGCGCCGTGGAACCCACAGCATCTGCCCAGGCGTCCTGGCCGACCGCAGTGGCGTCGGCGGCCGTGGCCCACGCGAACTGGCCCACTGCGGTGGTGTTGGCACCGGCAGCCCTGGCCCCGGCACCAATGGCGGTGGCCCCGCTGCCGTTGGCGACGGTGCCGTTGGAACCGCAAACGAAGGAGTCAGCCCCAACCGCCGTGGCGGGCGTGCCCGTGCCTGTCCCCGTGACCGTGCACACCCCTTCAGCCAATGCCGTGGTCGTTGTGACCAGCGCGCCAGCCAGCGCCACCGCCTGCAGCAGCCTGCCGCCCTTGCCCTTGCCTTTCGCCTTTGCCAGCTCCGATACCACGACAACGCCGCGGCAGACATCCCACACCTTGCGATAGATACGATTCATCGAACCTGTCCTTATAGAAATTTGGGCATAGAGGTACCAGGCCGTCGCTGTGATGCGCGACGACCTAATCGAAAGTCGTTAACCCTCCAGGCGGATGCCTGTGGCGGGCACGGGAGCTTTTTCCCCGAATAAGAAGCACTAGCTGAACGCGTCCTTTACGATGCAACTTGGCTCGATAGTCAGCAGAGAATTTACGAGAGTCAAGTCACAAAACGCAGTACGCGCTCACGTCAGACCGCATTCACGCGAAGCCAATAAGCAGCGAATATTTACAGCGAAAACAAACAGTTGGGCGCGTTTTCAAGGTCGGCCACCATCAGTACGCACGCGTATGCTGAATCCTGAAAGCCCGTCGTTACTCGATTCGCAAGCTGCCGCGGCCGGTGATCAATTGGCGAATTATTTTCGGGTCAGCGCCGGCGGCCGGGCCAAAATCTTGCACTGCGGCAGACTCCCGGCCGCGCCTACCGGCAGTACCGACCCGGTCCGGAAAGAGAAAAGCCCGCCGTTTTGACTGCGGCGGGCTATGAACATTCCAGGCCGCGTGACAGCGGGTCTGGCGAAGGCGTGGTGCTGACCGGTCAGCCAACCACGCGTCGTGCATTACGGAACATCCGCAGCCATGGTGACTCGCCGTTCCATTCATCCGGGCTCCAGCTCAGGTTGACGCTGCGCAAGGTGCGTTCCGGGTGCGGCATGAGAATGGTGGCGCGGCCATCGTCGGTGGTCAGACCGGTGATGCCCTCTGGTGATCCGTTCGGATTCAGCGGGTACTGGGTTGCCACCCTGCCCTCGCCGTCCACGAAACGCAGGGCCACCTGCGCCGCGGCCTGATGGGCGGGGCTGTCGAATTCGGCGCGGCCTTCGCCATGGGATACCACTACCGGAATGCGCGAACCGGCCATGTCCTGCAGGAACAGCGAAGCAGAAGGCATGACTTCCAACAATGACAAGCGTGCCTCAAACTGTTCGCTGCGGTTGCGCAGGAAACGCGGCCAGTGGCTGGCCCCGGGAATGATTTCCTTCAACTGGCTCATCATCTGGCAACCATTGCAGACGCCCAGCGAGAAGGTGTCCTGGCGCTGGAAGAACAGGGCGAAGGCATCGCGCAGCGCACTGCGCTCCAGGATCGAGGTGGCCCAGCCACGTCCCGCGCCCAGCACGTCGCCGTAGCTGAAGCCACCGCAGGCGGCCAGGCCCTTGAAGTCCTGCAATTGCACGCGGCCGGCCACCAGGTCGCTCATGTGCACGTCGTGCGCATCGAAGCCTGCGCGGTCGAAGGCGGCCGCCATTTCTATCTGACCATTGACGCCCTGTTCGCGCAGGATCGCCACTTTCGGCCTGGCTCCGCTGGCAATGTAGGGCGCAGCGATGTCATCGGCAGGATCGAAAGACAGCCGGGGGCGCAGACCGGGTGCGTTGAACTCACGCGCCAGGCCGCGTTCCTCGTCTGCGGCATCGGGGTTGTCACGCAGTTTCTGCATGGCGTGGGTGACCGACCACCAGGCATCGAACAGCGCCTCCCAGCGCCACTTTGCCAGCACTTCGCCATCCTGCTGTACTCGGATCATCGGCGAAGTGGTGGGCTTGGCAATGCGCTGCGCACATTCGGTCAGCGCGAAGCGTTCCACCAGGTCGGCAAACGCGGCACGGTCATCGGCGGCAACCTGGACCACGGCGCCAAGCTCCTCGCAGAACAGGGTGCGGAACGGATCATCGCCCCAGCCGTCCAGCTGGATATCCAGCCCGCAATGCGCAGCGAAGGCCATTTCACACAGGGCGGCGAAGGCGCCGCCATCGCTGCGGTCGTGGTAGGCCAGCAACAGGCCGGCTTCACGCGCTTCGCGGATCAACTCGAAGAAATCGCGCAGGCGCTGCGGGTCGTCCAGGTCGGGTACTTCGCCCCCGAACGCAGGCAGCTCGTTGGCGCCCGCGTGCGGATGGCATTGCGCAAGCACCGACCCACCCAGGCGCTGCTTGCCCGCTCCCAGGCCAATCAGCCACAGGTCACTGTCGTCACTGCGCGCCAGCAAAGGCGTCAGCTGCTGGCGCACGTCGGTGACAGGCGCAAAGGCGGTGATAACCAGGGACACCGGCGAGACCGATTTCTGTGCGTCGCCGCCGGCTTGCCACTGGGCCTGCATCGACAGCGAATCCTTGCCGACCGGAATGCTGAGGTCGATCTGCGGACACAGCTGCATGCCCACCGCGCGCACCGCGTCAAACAGCAATGCGTCTTCGCCGCCATGGCCGGCTGCGGCCATCCAGTTGGCTGACAGCTTGATCCGGTCCAGCGAAGCGACGGGCGCCGCGCACAGGTTGGTAATCGCTTCGCCGACCGCCATGCGCGCCGAAGCAGCCGCGTCCAGCAGCGCCAATGGTGTGCGTTCGCCAATGGCCATGGCTTCGCCAACACATCCATCGAAGTCCGACAAAGTGATGGCGCAGTCGGCCAGCGGCAATTGCCACGGGCCGATCATCTGGTCGCGCGCGGTCAGGCCACCCACGCT
The DNA here is from genome assembly GCA_039927795.1 of Pseudoxanthomonas sp. Taxonomy (GTDB): domain Bacteria; phylum Pseudomonadota; class Gammaproteobacteria; order Xanthomonadales; family Xanthomonadaceae; genus Pseudoxanthomonas_A. The sequence goes on along the minus strand of JBDSUI010000219.1, from coordinate 3,915 downwards.
GCGGTCGCCAATGGTGACCAGGAACTGCTTGGACGCCACCGCAGGGTGCGCCAGCACGCGCAGCGCGGCGTCATGCAGGTCAAGACCTTCGGTGCGCAACGGCGGCCAGCGCGGCGCCGGCGGATGCGCGGTGTCGCGGTGCATCTTGGGTGCCTTGCCAAACAGCACATCCATGGGCAGGTCGATGGCGTGTTGCGCGCTGCCTTCTGCCGGCGGAAGCAGGGAGTCCAAACACGCGCCATAGCCAACCACCAGGCGCTGCTCCGCGGTGGCCACGCCGACTGCGGCGAACGGACAGCGTTCGCGTGCGCAGATCTCGGCGAACTCGGCCAGCCGCTCCTGGGCCACGCCCAGCACATAGCGTTCCTGCGATTCGTTGCACCACAGCTGCATGGGCGACAGCGAGGGATCGTCAGTCGGCACCTTGTCCAGGTCGATCACCCCGCCCATGCCCGAGTCATGCAGCAACTCGGGAATGGCATTGGACAGGCCACCGGCGCCCACGTCGTGGAACCAGCGGATCGGATTGTCCATGCCCATCGCCACACAGCGATCGATGACTTCCTGGCAGCGGCGTTCCATCTCCGGGTTGTCGCGCTGCACACTGGCGAAATCCAGGTCTTCGGCGGTCTCGCCCGAGGCCACCGAACTGGCTGCGCCGCCGCCCAGGCCAATCAGCATGGCCGGACCACCCAGCACGATCACCGCATCGCCGTCCTGCAGGCGCAGTTTCTCCACCTGGATACGGTCAATGGCGCCCAGGCCGCCGGCCAGCATGATTGGCTTGTCATAGGCACGGGACAGGGTGCTGCCATCCTTCGCGCGGCCTTCGGCCAGCTCGAAACTGCGGAAATATCCGGTCAGGTTGGGCCGGCCGAATTCGTTGTTGAAGGCCGCGCCGCCCAGCGGGCCTTCGAGCATGATTTCCAGCGCCGGGGCCATGCGCGGGTTCAAGGCGCGTGGCTGGCTGGCATCGAACTCTTCCCAGGGCTGCGGCAGGGTCGGGATGCGCAGGTGAGATACCGAAAAGCCGGTCAAGCCGGCCTTGGGCTTGCCACCGCGGCCGGTGGCACCCTCGTCGCGGATCTCGCCGCCAGCGCCGGTAGCGGCGCCTGCGAAGGGCGAAATGGCGGTCGGGTGGTTGTGGGTTTCCACCTTGATGCAGAAGGCCGACTCCACCGCCGGCTCACTGCGATAGGTTCCGCCTGCATCGGGGCGGAAACGCGACGCCGCATAGCCTTCGACCACCGCCGCGTTGTCGCTGTAGGCCGACAAGGTGTGCTGCGGCGTCTGCGCATGGGTGTGCTTGATCATGCGGAACAGCGAGAGGTCCCCGCCGTTACTAACCATATCCTTGCCATCGATGGTCCAGCTGGCGTTGAAGATCTTGTGCCGGCAATGTTCGGAATTGGCCTGGGCGAACATCATCAGTTCGACATCGGACGGGTCGCGGCCCAACTCGCCGAAACGCAGCCGCAGGTAGTCGATCTCATCGTCGGCCAGGGCCAGGCCCAGGCGCTTGTTGGCCGCTTCCAGCGAACCCAGCGCAATGCGCTCCAGCACCCCGCGCGCCGGCGTGGTGAACAGTGCCGTGGCCTGTTCGCGTGCGCTGAGCAGCGACTGGGTCATCGGATCGTGCAGGGCCTTGACCAGCCCCGCACTGTCTTCCCAGTGCTGCAGGTCGATGCGGGTGCCACGCTCCACACGTCTGACCGGCAGGCCGGCGCCGCGCAACAGCTCGGTGGCCTTGCTTGCCCACGGCGACAGCGTGCCCAGACGCGGTACGACGTAACGCGACTGCGTATCCGGCGCCGCTTCAACCGCCTCGGCCGAGGCCTGCAGGATGCGGCCCAGGGCCTGCATGTCGACTGCAGCGGCAGCTTCGGGCTCGACAAAATAGACATGCCAGGCACCACGCACCAGGACGCACGGCGACAGGGTCTGCAAACGGGATTCAAGCCGCGCGAGGCGGAACTGCGACAGGGCCGATTGGCCCTCGAGGACGATCATGTCCGGGAAACCGTAAGAGGAACGGGGCCGACCATTGTAGCGAAGCCGGCACGTGGCCGGCTTCGCGACGCCACTTTTCCGCTCAGGCTCAGTCCTGGCCGGCCGCTGCAGCCGCCAGGCTGTCCAGCGCTTCACGCATCTTGTCCGGCGGCAGATAGCCACCCAGCTGGCTGCCATCGGCAGCAAAAATCGCCGGCGTCCCGGAGATGCCGAGGCGCTGACCAACGTTGTATTCCATGTCTACCGGGGTGCTCTGGCAGCTGCGCTGTGGCACGGGCTTGCCGTTCTTGGCGTCGGTCAGGGCCTGCTTGCGGTCGCTGGCGCACCAGACCGAGATCATGTCCTTGTGGTCCTTGCTGCCCAGGCCCATGCGCGGGAAGGCCATGTATTCGATGGCGATGCCCTGGCGCAGGTATTCGGGGATCTCGCTGTGCAGCTTGCGGCAGTAGCCACACTCGATATCGGTAAACACGCTGACCGTGTACTTGGCGTTGGGCGGGGCGAAGATGATGCGATCGCTGGCCTTGACGCTGTTGAGCAGGCCCACCCGGTATTTGGACAGGGCCGCACTGGACTGGGTCAGTTCCTTCTTGCCCGCGATATCCAGCACCGTGCCCTGCACCAGGTATTTGCCATCGTCGCTGACCAGTACCACCTGGCCGCCCACGATGACCTCGCGGAACCCCGGCAGCGGCGCCTGGCCCACGTAATCAATCTGGACCTGCGGGTTGAGGCTCTGCAGCGCAGCGCGGGCCCGGGCATCGGCAGTGGCGCCCGCGGGGCCCGGGGCTGAAGCGGGGGTGGTCACCGCTGCAGTTGCCGTGGCCGGCTTGGCGACCGCACCGGGTTGCGGGGCCTGGGCACAGGCAGTCAGGCTGGCCGAGGCCAGCAGCGCGGCGACGCAGTAATGAAACTTCATGAAGCAATCCTTTGGAAGCTGGGCGGGAGGCGCGGGGAAGGATTCGGCCGCAGGCCTGTGGCCAGGTCGGGCGATTTTCGCATATCAGGGCTTTACCGGGCCGCCGACGCGTTCGGCATGCGCTGGAATGCAGGCACCGAGCCGTACCGCAACGCGCTCAGCCGCGCGGGTGGTGCTTGCTGTGCAGCTTCTGCAGGTGTTCGCGGGCCACCAGCGTATAGATCTGGGTGGTTGAAAGTGAGCTGTGGCCCAGCAGCATCTGCAGGGCGCGCAAGTCCGCGCCGTGGTTGAGCAGGTGGGTTGCAAAACTGTGGCGCAGGCCGTGTGGACTGATGCGGGTCGGATCAATGCCGGCCACCACGGCGTAGCGCTTCACTAGTCCCCAGAACGCCTGGCGGCTGGGTGCTTCAGCGCTGGCACTGAGGAACAGACTGTCCGGCTGGCGCATTCCGGCCAGCAGCGGGCGGGCCTCGGCCAGGTATCGCTGCAGCCAGTGTTGCGACTCGTCGCCCAGAGGCACCAGCCGCTCCTTGCTGCCCTTGCCGGTAACCCGGACCACGCCCTGGCGCAGGTTCACCGCATTGGCCGGCAGCCCGACCAGCTCGCTGACCCGCAGGCCGGCGGCATACATGAGTTCGAACATGGCTCGGTCGCGCAGGCCCAGCGGCGTGTCGATGCAGGGCGCTTCGAGCAGCGCCTGGATCTGCCCCTCGGACAAGGCCTTGGGAAGCGAGCGCGGCAAGGTCGGCGGATCCAGCAGCGCGGTCGGATCGTCACCACGCTCGCCCCGTCGCAGCAGCCAGGCATAGAAGGCACGCACGGATGACAGCAGGCGCGCATTGCTGCGTGCGGCATAGGTCTGCGCGGTGCGTGAGGCAAAGTAGTCGAACAGGCCACCTCGATCGGCCGTTGCCAGCCCACCAATACCCTGCGCGCAGCGCCAGCGCGCCAGGCCTTCCAGGTCACGCCGGTAGCCGGCCAGCGAC
>JBDSUI010000218.1:0-5233 GCA_039927795.1 Pseudoxanthomonas sp. | reverse complement strand
CCGGTGTGGCGGGTCTCGGGCGCCGCAGGCTTGGCGTTGCCGGTGATGCTGGTGGTGATTGCCGTGTACCTGTGGTGGTACTCGCGTGACGCCGCTGCCAAGGGCTGGATTGCCTGACCCCAGCTGTCAGCGTGGCAGCGCTGTGCACGGTCGTGCCGTCCGCCCGCACCGAGACGTTGTCTTGCCTGTTCAGCCGTAGCGGCGGCTGCGAGAAATCTTGCTGTTACGCAGCATGGTGCAGCTTTTGGTCTGGGCGTGGCCGCGCCGTTTTCGCCTGCGTGCAGCAGGCAAGTAGCCGCCAGCACTGGGTTTTGCTCCCGCCTCCAGCCCGCGCGCTGCACCGCGTTCACCGTGGCCCGCAGAAAAACGTGACGCAGTGTTGTTATTGGACCGGGGACTGGACTAGGGTCGAGGCATGGGGCAGGCCGGGACATTGGCAGCGGCCCGCCCATAGACCGACCCACGGGCAAGTCGGGCTGGTCGGCATTTCGCTCGTCCTCCGCATCACCTTCTTCAGGAGCTCTGTCCGTGAAATCCAGTACCCCCAGAAATATTTTGGCGACCGCTGCTGTCTTGCTTGGCGCCGCCAGTGTGGTAGCACCCGCGGCGGCGCAGTCGCAGATTGGCAAAGGCAAACGCGACCTTGGCGACTTTGTACGCGGCAACGAGAACAGCAAGGCCAAGCGCGTTACACCACCGAAAACCGAACAGGAAGCCCTTGCCCGCAAGCGCGTCACCGCGCTGGGCGTCGTCGAGCTGCACCTGCCCGAGGACCGCATGGTCAACCTGGTGGCGGTGCGCAATGCGGATGGCGTAGTGGTGGGCTACCAGCATGAGGCCGAAGGTGAAACACATGCGGTACAAGCTGCGGCGCAGGGAGAAGTGAAATGAAAAAGACCCTGCTGCTGGCCGCCGTCTCGGCGGTACTCTTGGCCGGCAATGCGCTGGCTGCCAATGTCATCCCGGTCAATGCCGACCCCGCCGGCCAGGGACTGAACGACGCCACCCCGCTGGCGCCGACCGGTGGCAACCCCGGCACCAGCATCGGCGAGCAACGCCGCATCGCCTACCAGTACGCGGCTGATCTGTGGGGCGCGGTGTTGGTCAGCCCGGTCGACATCCGCGTTCAGGCCAGTTTCCAGGCGCTGCGCTGCGACGCCAGCGGCACGGTGCTGGGTTCGGCCGGTACTTCGCCCATCTACGTCCTGACCGAGCCCGGCCAGCCTGACACCCTGTTCCATGGCGCGCTGGCCGATGCCCTGGTGGGTGAAGACCTGCAGGAAGGCGTAGGTGTAGACATCATCAGCCGCTTCAATTCCTCCTTCGGCCTGACCAATCCAGACGGCTCGGCCTGCTCGCCCGGTTCGGGCTGGTACTACGGCCTGGACGGCAACACGCCTGCCGGCAAGACCAATTTCCTCAACGTGGTCATGCACGAGATTGCGCACGGCCTGGGCTTCTCCGGCTTCGGCAGCGTGGTGACCGGCGCGCCGCTGGCCGGCTACCAGGACATCTACTCGCGCTTCGCCTTCAACAACGTCAGCAACCAGAGCTGGTACCAGATGACCAATGCCGGACGTGCGGCCGCGGTGATCGGGGGCAATGTCGCCTTCCGCGGTCCCATCGTGACCAGCCAGGTCCCGCTGGTGCTGGATGAAAAGATCGCATTGCGTGCCAGCGGCACGGTCACCGGCGACTACGACTTTGGCACGGCCGCCTTTGGGCCGGAAGCCACGTCCGCCAACTTCTCCGGCAGCGTAGTGCTGGTCAATGACGGCACTGCACTGCCTTCGCAGGGTTGCGCGGCGTCCCCGGCCGGGGCCTATGCCGGCAGGATCGCGATCGTCGACCGCGGCAGCTGTGCGTTCGAGATCAAGGCCAAGAACGCCGAGAACGCCGGCGCCCGCGCGGTTATCGTCGCCAACAACGTCAATGCGGTCCTGTCGATGGCCGAAGACGCCAGCGTGGTGGCTACGGTCCCGACGCTGAGTGTGTCCTCGGTTGACGGCGCGGCCATCAAGGCCGGCCTGCCTGGCGTCAACGTGACCCTGGCAGCGATTCCCGGCCGCCTGGCCGGTGCCGACGCCAATGGTTATGCCTTGCTGTATTCGCCCAACCCGGTACAGCAGGGTTCCTCGTTCTCGCACTACGACACCAGCACCAGTCCGAACGCACTGATGGAGCCTGCAATCACCGCCACCCTGGCCGCCAATTACAACGTCGATCTGACCAATGCGCTGTTCCAGGATGAAGGCTGGCAGCTCACGGCTGGAAACGCGAAGCTCGGCGGTTGCGATACCGGGGTGCCGGTTTCGCAGATTGGTGGCCTGATCATCGGTGCCAACATCGTGGCCCAGAGCAACCTGTGCAAGACCAGCACCGCCAACCATGGCGGGTATACCAGCTGCATGGTGGCCCACCGCAACAAGCTGCGCGCAGGTGGACTCATCAACACCACCCAGTCCGGCAAGCTGCAGGCCTGCGTCGCCCGCAACCGCTGAAACCAGCAACGGTAAAAAGCAAACCGGCGCCACGTGCGCCGGTTTTTTTTGCGCTGGCTGTGAATCCGCACGCAAACTTGCAGCGCAGTGCACAAGCATTCCAGCCACGCATGGCCGCACGCTGGCAACCACAGCCCAGAGGTGATGTCAGTACGCGCACGTCGGGTTAACCCGCGTGGCGCTAGCGTCGTCATTCGACAGGAGCACCGCCATGAACTCTCCAGAACATTCCGATCTTCCGCCAGAACTCGACCCCGCGCAGGGCGACGTCGTGCTGGAACCACACGCGGCGGCGGGCGAACAACCCGGAAAACGTCGAAGCCAGGAACGCAACGATCCTGCCGTGCAGCCGGGCGCAAGCGATCCCCCGGAAACCTGAAGTCCGCAGCCCAGGCACCAGCCCGTCCCCATGCCATTCCTCACGGCGCTGCCGATGCGTGGCCAGGCAAATCAGCCGGTGCGCACGCCTGGCCGAATCGCGCCCGCAATCACTGCCGCACTCGCCGTTGCCACCCACCGCGTATTGCGCTTGCGGCGACGCGCAGCAGCATGCAGGCGAACGCAAGCGGTGCGGCAATGGCGCTCAGCAGCCCCAGCGCAATGAAAGGCGCTGGATGCAGCGCCTTGCTGCTTTGGGTAGCTGCTGCCGCCATGCCGCATAGCAATGCAAGGACGATGGCCGCGGCAAACAGGCGGAACAGGCCTGGATACGCCAATGCGGTCTCCCCTGGCTGCGGGTCGGGCGTGTTCCGCCTGACGTCTGCGCTGCCGCTCAAAGCCGTGCCTGCGTGCGACGCTGCAGCATCGACACGCCGACCATGCCGCCAAGCAGCGCGAACAGGATCAGCGACGAGCCCATGGTGCCGAAGTCCAGGCCGCCGTCGGCAACGGGTTTGGTCAGCAGGTCACCGAAGGTTGCACCAAAGGGGCGGGTCAGTACGAACGCGACCCAGAACAGCACAACCCGGTTCACTCGCTTGCTGCGCGTTGCCAGTGCAGTCACCAGGATCAGGCTTCCGATCAGCATCGCGCCACCGGCAAAGCCCAGCCCGGAATCATGGGCCAGGAAATCACCCAGCGCGGTGCCCAGCGTGTTCGAGCACAGCACCGCGAGCCAGTAGAAAATTTCCGATCTGCGGGTGCTGATATTGCTGACTGACAGCGTTTTCTCGGACCACTTCCACAGCAGCAGCACCAGTGCCAGGCTACCCGCCAGAATGGCCGTGCCCCAGGCATAGCCCAGCCCCAGGGTGCGGTCCATCATGTCCGAGAGCGTAGTGCCGGCGGTGCTGGTTGCCAGCACTACCGACCAGAACAGCAGGGGATGAAAGCGGCGCGCGCGCAGCTGCAGGGTGAGCAGGCCCATGAACGCGGTGAGCAGGATGGCCGAGCTGAGCACATAACCCAGGTTCAAGGTCATGGACAACAGGTCGCCGGCAGTTTCGCCCAGTGTGGTGGCCGCAATCTTCATCACCCAGAAGGCCAGCGTGACCGCCGCCACCTTGCTTCCGGTCGTTGTCATGTCTGCATCGTTCATCGCCGTTCGCCAGTAGGAGCCGCCCGCAAGCCTAGTCATGCGGTTGTCGGAATGCAGTCGTAGCAAGGTAGGCAACGAGTTGACTAACCTGCATTGATTCAGTCATTAGGCGCGCGATCTACAAGGCCATGCCGGGGTGCCTATCAGCACCAGCACGACCCTGACCTGTTCCCGTCGCCAAAACAACAGTGGCACGCTGGCCGATGCGACTGCCCGCGCGGCGCAGGCCCGCGCCCGGACATAGCGGTGATTGCGCCTGACAATGAGTCCTCCCACCAGCGCTGTTATTGCTTGCGCGGGTATTCTGGCTGTCGAGTACCGACTGGCGCAGCATCACCGGCAAAGGACAATCAGGGGCGTGTGCCGCGGGAAAAAACAGCCGCACGAGCACAGTCATGGCCGTGTCGCCTGGTTTGTTCGGGATGCGGGCCGCCTTGGAAGGCTGCAGTGCCGGGTCGCGGCGGGGGTATGCTGCAGCGACAGGCCGCCCGCGGCCTGGCCCTCCACACCGGTACTGCAGAACATGGCCAATTCCAGCTCCTGGTTCTTCTGGGCCTCTTTGTCGGCATGCTTCGCTGCGCTGACGGCGATATTTGCCAAGGTCGGCATACAGGGCGTGGATTCGGACTTCGCCACCTTGTTCCGCACCGTCATCATCGTGTTCGTGCTTGGCGCATTCGTGCTCGTCGCAGGCAAGTGGACCGATCCGCGCATGCTGTCTTCCCGCACCGTGCTGTTCCTGAGCCTGTCGGCGCTGGCAACCGGCATCTCCTGGGTCTGCTATTTCCGTGCGTTGCAGGTGGGAGCCGCGTCCCAGGTGGCGCCGGTGGACAAGTTCAGCGTGGTGCTGGTGGCCGTCTTCGCCTATGCCTTCCTGGGTGAGCGTCCCTCGTGGCGCGAGTGGCTTGGCATTGCCCTGGTCGCAGCCGGCGTGGTGCTGATGGCATACGCCGGCAAGCGCCCCAGCGGGGCCTGATCTTGCTCATGCGTTGAACGGCCACTTGCCGCATGCACAGGCCACTGCGGCTGGCGCATTGGGTTGGGCCTATTGGCTGTCGAGGAAGCGCATCGCGTCGTCGAACAGTTTGGCCATGGCCAGCATCGCCAAAATCGATCCCAGCCCGAACCAGAACACCATGGGCAGGCACACGCCTTCGTAGCCCAGGGAAGCGCAGTAGCGGTCAGGCTCGTTGAC
>JBDSUI010000217.1:0-23286 GCA_039927795.1 Pseudoxanthomonas sp. | reverse complement strand
CCAGGCCGGCAGAGGCCCGAGTGTAGGCACGCCGCGTGCCCGACAACAAGCGGCCCGACGGGTTTTCATTGCTACACTTTCTTCCCGGGTTTTGGTTGTCCTGCCCGTCGTGTGGAATCCGTTCAATGGCCGAACTTCCCCCTATTGCCGATGTGGCACAGGCCTCGCTGCGCGCCGGCCTGGCTGCCGATCCTTCCGAATTGCATGGCGCGCTCTGCGGCTGGCTGGCTGGCGGCGGCGAGAACGCAGGCAACTGGCCAGCGAAAGTGCTGGCCGACGATGCGCTACCGGAGCCGGACGCCGACAGCCCGCTTGACGAGCTGCGCAAGGCCAGCGTCGCGCAACTGGAGGATCGTGGCTTCGGTTTTGAACTCTTGCTGCCTGAAGTGGACGAGTCGCTGAATGCACGTGCCGATGCGCTTTTCGACTGGTGCCGCGCGTTTCTGGGCGGCTTCGGCTTGTCTGCAGGCGCGAAACCGCCGTTGTCCGAGGAGGCCGAAGAAGCCTTGCACGACCTGGCGCGATTGGCCCAGGCGGCGCCTGAAAGCAGCGACGATGATGAAGACGAACATGCCCTGGCCGAGATCGAGGAATTCGTACGGGTCGCGGTGTTGCTGTTGCATGGTGACTGCGTACTGGCGCCACGCCATCGCCAGAGTCTCAATTGATGAAGCCGTGCCGATGAAGACGCCCCGATTAACCCATACGGATGAAAGCGTGCCGATGAAAGCGTGCCGATGAAGGCGCTCCGATGAAGGCTTCAACCGGCATATCCGCGGCCGAATTCGCGCGCCGTCGCAAGCAGTTGATGCGGATGTCCACGGACGACGCAATCCTGGTAGTTGCCGCGTCGCCCGAGCGGGTGCGCAGCCACGACACCCACTATCCCTACCGTCAGGATTCGGATTTCTGGTACCTGACTGGCTTCAACGAACCCGATGCGGTGCTGGTGCTGGTGCCGGGACGCAGGCACGGTGAGGCCTTGCTGTTCTGTCGCGAGCGCGACCCCGAGCGTGAGGGCTGGGATGGACCGCGCGCTGGACAGGAAGGCGCGGTCGAGCAGTTCGGCATGGATGACGCCTATCCCATCGAGGATCTTGACGAAATCCTTCCCGGACTGCTGGAGGGCCGTTCGCGCGTCTATTACCACTTCGGCCGCGATGCCGAGTTTGATCTCAAGCTGATCGGCTGGGTCAACCGGGTGCGCGAGCAGGTCCGCCACGGCGCGCAACCGCCGCATGAGTTCCTGGAGCTGGGACACCTGCTGCACGAGTTGCGCCTGTTCAAGTCGAAGGACGAGATCAAGTTGATGCAGCGCGCCGCCGACATCAGCGTGCAGGCGCATGAGGTGGCCATGCGCACCGCGCGCCCCGGCATCCACGAATACGAGCTGCAGGCCGAGCTTGAGCGTGTATTCCGTGCCAACGATGCCTGGCCGGCCTACGGGAGCATCGTCGGCGCCGGCAGCAATGCCTGCGTGCTGCATTACCGCGCCAACAATGCACGCGCCGCCGGCGGTGACCTGGTGTTGATCGACGCCGGCGCCGAGTTTCGCGGCTATGCGTCCGACATCACCCGCACCTTTCCGGTCACTGGCCGCTTCAGCAAGGAACAGCGCGCCCTGCACGACCTGGTAGGAGTCGCGCAAGCCGCGGCCCTGGACATGGCCCGACCCGGCGTTGCCTACGAGGCCGGTCACACCGCCGCGGTGGAAACCCTGACCGAAGGGTTGCTGCAACTGGGCTTGCTGAAAGGCAAGCTGGAAAAAAACCTCGCCAGCGGCCAGTACAAGCGTTTCTACCGCCACAAGACCGGCCACTGGCTGGGCCTGGATGTGCACGACGTAGGCGAATACCGGCTGGCGGGCGAGTCACGCATGCTCGAGCCGGGCATGGTCTTCACCATCGAGCCGGGACTGTATGTGTCGGCGGACGACACCACGGTTGATGCCAAATGGCGGGGGATCGGCATTCGCACCGAAGACGACGTGCTGGTCACGGCCAACGGGCCGTTGGTCCTGACCGATGCGCTGGCACGCAGCGCCGAGCAGATCGAAGCACTGATGGCGACTGCGCCGTAAATTTGGGTTGACCGGAGGTCCGTATCCTTTAGTCGCTGCTGCTTACTATTTCCGGAAAACCTGCGCTCCAGGGACATGCAAGCCCTCGCCAGCCAGCCCCGAGATCTGAATTGCACTCAGCACCCTCACCGCGCTGGAACTGATCTTGGGTATAGACCACAAATCTTCATCTCGATCCTGGCCGGCAAGCTGCCCGAGCACCAGCGTGATAAGGCCCGGAAAGTAGGCATCCCATTGGCCGCCATCACACGCTTGGCGCTGTTGTTCCTGATTGCCTGGGTCATCGGGCTGACTGCGCCGCTGTTTACCCTGTTCGGTAACGAGTTCTCCTGGCGGATCTGATCCTGGGCGGCGGCGGCCTGCTCCTGTCAGCGTGGGTCCGCAAGTCAGGAGTATCCGGCCCGGTCCGGGCGTCGCGACTTGAGTCGTTCCTGCGCGCGTTGTGGCTGGCTCAGCTGCCGGCCGCGAACGCTGGCCGCGTCAGGTTCAGCGCATCGCCTTCGGTGCACATGACCTCATCCTCGATGCGGATGCCGCCATAGGGCCGGAATGCATCCACGCGGGCCCAGTCGATGCTGGCTGCATTGCCTGCCTTTTTTACTTCCTCCAGCAGCATGTCGATGAAGTACAGGCCGGGCTCGATGGTCACCACCATGCCGGGCTCCAGCATGCGGGTCATGCGCAGGTAGGGATGGCCGGGTGGCCGCGGGATCTTGCCCCCACGATCGGATTCGGCGAAACCGGCCACGTCATGCACCTGCAGGCCGATGGGATGACCCAGGCCATGCGGAAAAAATGCGGCGCTGACCCCGGTGGCCACGGCAGCCTCCGGCGAAACGGTGATCACGCCGAAGTCCTTGAGGATGCCCATCAAGGTGAAGTGCGCATCGACGTGCAGCTGCTTGTAATCGACCCCGGCACGCACGCGCTGGCCCATGCCGATCTGGGCGGCGTCCACTGCGTCGATCATTGACTGGAATTCGCCGGACGTGTCGTAGGCATAGCTGCGGGTGATGTCGCTGGCGTAACCGTGGGAACTGGCGCCGGCATCGATCAGGAAGCTGCGCAGCGGCGTGGGCGCAGTGCGGCTGAGTTCGGTGTAATGCAGCACCGCGCCATGTTCGTTGAGGCCGATGATATTGCCGTAGGGCAGTTCGTTGGCGTCCTGGCCCACGGCGCTGCAATAGGCAATGTGGATGGCGAACTCGCTCTTGCCCTCGCGGAACGCAGCCTCGGCGGCGCGATGGCCGCGCACTGCCAGCTGTTGCGCCTCGCGCATCAGCACGATTTCGTAGGGCGTCTTGTAACTGCGCTGGTATTCCAGGTAATTGATCACCGCATCGGGATTGTTTGGTGCGTAGTCGCCTAGCGTGCTTTGCGGTTCACCCAGGATCGCGCAGCGCGCCGCTGGCGTGGGCAGCAGGGCCTGCGCCTGCTCCGGCTTGCGGATGATATGGATATCGAAATGATCGACCCACCAGCCGCTTGGGGCATCGGGCACCACGTGCCAGTAATCGAAGGGCTGGTAGAAGATCAGCGTGGGTCGCTGGCCCGGTGTATAGACCAGCCAGCTGTCGGGCACGCGGGTCAGCGGCAACCAGGCCTTGAACTGCGGGTTGACTGCATAGGGGTAGTCGCGGTCGTCGAACAGTTGGTAGTGCGTGCTGCCGCTGGGCACCAGCAGATGGTCGAAGCCGGCGCGTGCCAGCGCGGCGTCCGCGCGTTGCTTCATCGTGGCCAGGTGGCTGGCATACAGGGCGTTGAAATCGGGGGCTGTCATCGCGGCAACTCATTGGGGGCAGGGCGTGTTACTCCCTGGATATTGCCGCAATCAGCGTTCACCCGCAGCGAAGGCAAGGCCGGGTGCCTTAGTGGCGCGCCTCCGGACGCGCGATCCAGTGGCGCAAGACGGCCAGTTGGCTTTCATCAATGGTCAGGAAGCGCAGGCCCGCCCAGCTCTGGCCGGGGGTGTTGGCGCTGCCCATCCACACCACATGAGCGCCTACATCCACTGCAACCATGCGTCCGCTGCGGTTGATGATTTCGAAGCGCAACTGATACAGCCCGCCATCCAGCAACGGACCGCTGGCCACCATCAGCATGCCGGATTCGGAAATGTTGCCCAGCCGGCCCAGCACCTGTTCGGTCATGGTGTCCAGTACGGTCACCGACTCGTGCACGTTGCGCCGATTGGCGCGGCGGGATTCACTGATCATGTGCTGGCTTCCATGGCGGCAGTCGGGGCGGCGCCGGCGAGATTGCGCAGTGCGCTGACCGTGGCCTGCCAGGCGCGATCGATAAGTCGGCTCTTGCCCTGGGTGACTACGCGCACCTGCTCGCGCGCCATCAGCCTGGCCAGGCTGTCCATCGACTGTTCGCCGATACGCTGGCCGCGCTGGTTGACGAACAGCGCGTTGTCAGTGATCGGGCTGTACCAGGACAGGCGTCGGCGCGTCATGTCGCCTTGCTGGTTGCTGGTGAATTCAAACCACGTGCCGAACGGCAGCGTGCGCAGGTAGTCGTGGCATTCCTGCTCTTTCGGCGTGCGTTCGAGCGGTGCTTTCTTGCGAGGCTCGTTTTGTTCACCCACACGGGCACGCGCCTTGAGGCGGGCGGTCAGTTCGGTGCGGGACGTGGTCTCATCCTCGTTGCCGGCGCTGGACAGGCGTCGCGCGATGGCCGCGGCCTCGTCACCGTGGTAGCCGACCTGCACCAGCGCCGTCTCGACCTGTTCGGTGAGCCCGCTATCGGGCGTGGGCGTGTCTTCGGGGTCCGTGCCCGTGGCCGTGATGCCGCTCACTGCCGCAATGCGTTCGGTGATCGCCACCTGCTCGCGCCACTCGTCGGAGTCCTCCCCATTGCGCAGCTGGGTCAGGGTAAGGACGTCGGCCCACGCCTGGTTCAACAGCGCCTGCACGAATTTCTGCGGCTCGTGTCCCTGCAGCGCGTTTTCTATGGTCTCGGCAGCGCGGTACTTGGCGACCTCCAGTCGGTCCTTGCCGCGCGCCGATTCCACGTGCCGGCGCTCGGCTACTTCGGCCTTGCGTGCCATGGCGCGGAAGTGCGCCTGCACGTCGTTGTTGACGCTTTCAAAGACCTCATCGTCGCCGTTGTAATCGGCGACCACCCGCTCCACTGCCTGCTGCAGCTTCTGCACCAGTTGCGGGTCGGCATCGCCTTCGCCCAGCCAGGCGGCGCCAGATTCGGCGACCGAATTCAGCAGTTCGCGTGCCGGGTGCTGGGGACGCAGGAAGAACTGGCGGTCGTGCAGGGCGGCCTGGGCCACCGGTACCTGCAGTCGCACCAGCAGTTCCACCGCCGGTGCGTCGCGCTGCACTTCACGCTCGATTTCGTTATAGAGCAGGCCCAGCAGTTCAAAGGTGTCTGCATCCTGCTGTACCAGCGTGGCGTTGGGGCCGTGCTGCTCGCGCACCTGCGCCAGCAACGTGTCCTGCACATCCAGCATGGTGCGGCGAGGCTGGCCGGATTTGACCGGAACCGGCACGGCCTGCAGGGTGCGCAGGGTGCTGAGCACGTCGTGCGTGGACAGAGGAACACTGAGCGCACCGGCATGGGGGCCGGCAGCACTGCCCCCGGTGGTCGATCCACCCGCCTCGCCCAACTTGCCTGCACTCATGCCTGCGCCGGCCTGCGCGCCGCTTTGCCCCATGCTGGCGCCCGCGTTGCCGCCGCTGCTGGCTCGTCTGCCGGACAGCAGCTGCTGCAACGTCGCAAAGGACGAGGTATCACTGCCTTCGTCGTCGCGGCCCTGGTGCGCTTGGGTCGTGTGTACTGTGGCTGGGCCTTGGGAATTGCCGGCCGGGCCGATCGTGCCGATGCCCATTCCGGCGGCTGCACCGCTGCCGGGGTGACCGGACCCGAATTGGCCCGCTTCGTCCGCCCCGAACGCGGACCACGCTGAAGGTGACGAATGACCGTACCAGTCCGTCATTGGTCGCCACGCATCGGCAAGGGTCTGGGCGCCGCCAGCAAAACGGCGCGAACCGGGGCTGCGCTCACTGCGCGCACGCTGCGGCGCATACACCAGGCCAGGCAGGACGCCCTGCTGTGACAGCAGGTTATTCAGTACCTCGATCCACTTGCCGTATTCACCCATGACCTTCAGGTCAAAGGACTTGTACAGCAGTAGCTGGGAATCCAGGTCGATTTCGAAGGCGGCGGCCACCGCCGTGCGCAACACCCGGCATAGGCCCTGCGGGCCGACCGGCAGCTGGGCGGATTCGAAGGCCACCGACCCCGCCAGTACTCCGAAACGCTGCCCCATCAGATACAGGGGGGTGTGGCTGCGGGTGTCGTGGCGGCGCGCTATCTCACGCAGCACGATGTCCTGGTCCATTTGTGCGTCTTCGACCAACGTCAAGGTCTGGTATTCGATGCGTTCGTGCGCCTCACTGGGCTCCACCATGCGCGGCAGGCGGATGGCGGCGACTTCGGCCTCCAGGCCGGCCAGGAACATCGGCAGCAGGTCGGCGCGGCTCTTGCGCAGGGCATGCAGGTTGGCGAATTGTTCGGCCTGCTTTTCGTTGCTGCGCGCCCGCTCGGCCAGCTTGAACAACTGCTGCTCGTACTCGACCAACATCTGGCCAATGCGATCACTCAAGTCGGTGGAAACCTGGGTGAAGAACATCTCCAGGATGCGGCGCACGCGCGGTGGCAGCGACGTCGCCGAAGCGATCGTCGCCGGGGCCGTCGAAGACGTGCCGGACGATGTGTTGGACATGCGGTACAAGTACTCCCCTGACGCTGTTATTTAACACATTCCCTGCGGCGCGCATCCACCGCAATGCAGCATCGGGACGTCAGCTGCTCAGGAAAAGAGCCACCACATCATTGGTAAAACGTCTTCCAAGTGCGCTGGGGGACACCTGCTCGCCGTCGACCCGCAGCCAGCCGCGCGACAGCGCCTGCTCCAGTTGCGGCTGGATGCAGGACCGCGGCAGTCCGGTCCGGGCCTCGAAATCGCGCAGATCGAATCCCTCATTGAGCCGTAGCGCATTGAGCATGAATTCAAACGGCCGCCGTTCTGGCGCGATGCGCTCATCGCCGCCCAGAGACGCGGGCGTGCCTGCCGTGGCCTGATAAGCGGTGGGGTGCTTGCTCTTCCAGCGTCGCAGCAGGTCCTGATCACCGCCCAGGGTAAGCTTGCCGTGCGCCCCGGCGCCTATGCCCAGGTAATCGCCGAAGCGCCAATAGTTGAGGTTGTGCGCGCACTGCCGGCCAGGACGGGCATAGGCGCTGACTTCGTATTGTGCGTAACCGGCGTCGGCCAGCAGCGCCTGGCAGTGTTCCTGCATGTCCCAGGCGCTGTCGTCATCGGGCAAACCCGCTGGCGGACGAGCGTAGAACATGGTGTTGGGTTCCAGGGTGAGCTGGTAATGCGAGAGGTGCGTGGGCTGCAGCGCAAACGCACGCTCAAGGTCACGTTCGGCCATGGCCAGGTCCTGGCCGGGCAGGGCGTACATCAGGTCCAGGTTGAAGTTGTCGAAACCCGCATCCTGGGCCAGCTTCACCGCGCGCTCGGCTTCGGCGCTGTCGTGGATGCGGCCCAGGCGCTTCAGGCACGCGTCGTCGAAGCTCTGTATGCCGAAGCTGATGCGGTTCACGCCAGCCTCTCTGTACTGGTCGAAGCGTCCGTGTTCGGCGGTGCCCGGGTTGGTCTCCAGGGTGACTTCCAGATTCGGGGTGAAGCGCAGGCGACTGCTGGCGGCCTGCAGGAAACGGTCAATCTGGTCGGGCGGAAACAGGCTGGGTGTACCACCACCAAAAAATACCGAATGGATGCTGCGGCCCCACACCAGCGGCAGGTCCTGGTCCAGGTCGCGAATCAGCGCGTCCACATAAGCGGCGAACGGCAGCGCGCCCTTGCCTTCGTGGGAATTGAAATCACAGTACGGGCATTTGCGCACACACCAGGGCAGGTGCACGTACAGCGACAGTAACGGGGGGATCAGCATGGGACCAGGGTCTGCTTCTGCAGGTGGGCCAGCCTAGAAGTGAGTAGTGCCAGTGCCTGTCCGCGGTGGCTGAGCCGGTTCTTGAGGGCGAGCTCCATTTCCGCCGCGGATTGGCCGTGGGCCGGATCGAAGAACACCGGGTCGTAGCCATGGCCGCCACTGCCGCGGCGTTGCCGCAGGATGCGGCCATTCCACTGGCCTTCCACGATCAGTGGTTGCGGGTCCTGGGCATGGCGCAGCAGCACCAGCACGCAGTAGAAATGCGCGTTGCGTGCTTCGTCAGGCACGTCCTTCAAGGCGTCCAGCAACTTGTCGATGTTGCCCGAGGCGTTGCCGTGTTCGCCGGCGTAGCGCGCCGAATACAGACCGGGCGCACCGTCCAGCGCATCTACGCAGATGCCTGAATCATCGGCCAGGGCCGGTAGCCCGGTAATGCGGGTGGCGTGGCGGGCCTTGATCAATGCGTTCTCGACGAAGGTGGTGCCGGTTTCCTCCGCGTCGTCCACGCCCAGTGCGCTTTGCGCCAGCAGCTCGATGTCTTGCCCACACAGCAGGCTGCCCAGTTCCTGAAGCTTGCCGTGGTTGGACGAGGCCAGCACCAGTTTCATGCGCCATCTCCCACGTCATTGGCCTGCGGCAGGTCCCAGCGATTGCCGTAGTGATCGCCGAACACCGCCATGGTGGAGTAGGTTTCCTGGCGCGGGGTCTCCATGAACTCGACCCCGTTGGCCTGCATGGCCCGGTAGTCGCGCCAGAAATAGTCGGTCTGCAGGAAGAAGCCGGCCCGCCCACCGTGCTGGTCACCGATGCGATCGCGTTGCGCCGCATCGCCGGCCTTGGCCAGCAACAGGCCGCTGCCGCTGCCGCGGTGTGGGGCCGCCCGCACCCAGCGCTTGCCGCCACCGCGGTCCGTGTTTTCAAGCAATTCGAAACCCAGCGCGTCGGGGTAATGGGCGATGGCCGTGTCGTAGTCATCAACCAGCAGGCTGACCCGGCTGAGTGTCTGTTTCATGATTCAACCCTCATGATTCAAGCCTCATGATCCAAGCCTGTGGTTTGCACCGCAGCCAAGCGCGTCACGAGGCTGCCGGCAATGCACTTGCTTGTGACCTGCACGTGTCACCACGGCGCTCGCTGACTTACAGCGCGATCGCCAGCGCTTCGCGCTGCGCGGCAAACAGCTCGGCCATGCCTTTCTCGCCCAGGGCCAGCATTGCGTTCAACTCATCGCGACGGAAGGCATGGCCTTCGGCCGTGCCCTGAAGTTCGATGAAGCCACCGCCTTCGTTCATCACCAGGTTCATGTCAGTGTCGCAGTCGCTGTCTTCGGGATAGTCCAGGTCCAGCACCGGTACTCCGCGATAGACGCCCACCGAGACCGCGGCGACTGCGCCGTGGATGGGGTCGCGCTTGATTTCATTCCTGGCCTTCAGCACGTTGATCGCATCTACCAGGGCCACGTAGGCGCCGGTGATCGCGGCGGTACGGGTGCCGCCGTCGGCCTGCAGCACATCGCAGTCCAGGGTGATGGTGCGTTCGCCCAGGGCCTTGCGGTCCACGCACGCGCGCAAGGCGCGGCCGATCAGGCGCTGGATTTCCAGCGTTCGTCCGCCCTGCTTGCCACGCGCGGCTTCGCGGTCACTGCGGGTGTGGGTGGAGCGCGGCAACATGCCGTATTCGGCGGTAATCCAGCCCTCGCCCTTGCCACGCAGGAATCCCGGCACCCGGTTCTCCACGCTGGCGGTGCACAGCACGCGCGTGTCGCCGAACGAAATCAGCACGGAGCCCTCGGCATGGCGGGTGAAGCCGCGCTGGATGGCGACTTCGCGCATCTGCTCGGGAAGGCGGCCGCTGGGGCGAACAACAGTCATGCGCGAATCCGTGAAAAGGGTGGGCTAGGGTACCATTCGCCTCCCGCACGCCAGGCTCCACCCATGATCCGCAGCATGACCGCCTACGCCACCGCCGAGCGCGCCACCGACGGCGGCACCCTGACCTGCGAGTTGCGCGCGGTGAACCACCGGTTCCTGGAACTGGGATTGCGCCTGCCGGAAGAGTTGCGTGTGCTGGAGCCGGTGCTGCGTGAGCGTATCGCCGCCCGCATCGCCCGCGGCAAGCTTGATTTCTCGCTGCGGCTGCGTTCGCCCGAAGGCGAAGGCGCGTTGAGCATCAACCAGGCGCTGATCGGGCAACTGGCCTCGGTGGCCAAGGAACTTGAGGTGCATTTCCCGCAGCTGCGCGCCGAATTCACCGACCTTCTGCAGTATCCGGGCGTGCTGCAAAGCAAGGCCGTGGATGCCGAGGCCCTGCAGACGCACGCATTGGCCCTGCTGGATACGCTGCTGGACCAGTTCGTGGCCGGACGCGAGCGTGAAGGCGAGAAGCTGGCTGAGGCCATCAGTGAACGCGTGGTGGCGCTGGCGGCGCGCGCCGCTGAAGTGCGCGAATTGATTCCCCTGATCCGTGCCGGCCAGCGCCTGAAGCTGGAAACGCGCCTGGCCGATCTTGCGCAGCCCGCCGATGCCGGCCGCGTCGAGCAGGAACTGGTCCTGTGGCTGCAGAAGCTGGACGTGGACGAGGAACTGGACCGCCTGGATAGCCATATCAAGGAAATCCGCCGGGTGTTGAAACAGTCCGAACCGGTAGGCCGCCGCCTGGATTTCCTGCTGCAGGAATTCAACCGCGAAGCCAACACCCTGGGCTCCAAGTCGGTCGATGTGCGTACCACCAACCTTGCGGTGGAGCTGAAGGTACTGATCGACCAGATCCGCGAACAGGTGCAGAACATTGAGTAGGGAAGCGGTCGCATGAGCATGCGTGGAACCCTGTATGTGGTGGCGGCACCCTCCGGTGCCGGCAAGAGCAGCATCGTCAACGCGGTGCTGGCGCGCGACCCGCACATCGCCTTGTCGATCTCCTTCACCTCGCGCCAGCCGCGGCCCGGCGAGCGGCACGCGCAGCACTACAACTTCGTCACCGCCGACGAATTCCAGCAGATGATCGACGCCGGCGATTTCTTCGAGTACGCCAGGGTGCACGGTGACTGGAAGGGCACGGCGCGGCAATCGGTTGAGCCGCAGTTGAACAGTGGCAAGGATGTATTGCTGGAAATCGACTGGCAGGGCGCGCGCCAGGTACGCAACTGCGTGCCGAACGCGCTGAGCGTGTTCATCCTGCCGCCTTCGCGCGCCGCGCTGGAACAGCGCATGCGCAGCCGCGGACAGGACAGCGAGGTAGTGATTGCGCAACGGCTGGCCGCCGCGCGCGAGGAAATGTCGCATTACGGCGAATTCGACTATGTGATCGTCAACGAAACCTTCGAAGAGGCCGTGGACGAGATGTGCGCCATCTTCACCGCCAGCAGGCTGCGCAGGGAGCCGCAGGTGGCGCGGCATGCGGGCCTGATCCAGGCGCTTTTGTCCTGAGCGGCTCCAGCAGGCTCACTGCCGGCACGGACGTTTCCGCTCGATGCGTCGCCAAGTATCTGATTTTCAACGCCTAACCCGTTGCTGAGCTTGCATGTGGAAGGTGCGGGCTCTACAATCCGCGCCCCTATCTGTATTAATCGCGCGGCCCCCGGGTCGCCGGGAGCCCGCATGGCCCGCATCACCGTAGAAGATTGCCTGGAAGTCGTCGGAAACCGTTTCGACCTGGTCATGATGGCCTCCAAGCGCGCCCGTCAGCTTGCCAACGGCGTTGAACCGACCGTCGACAACCACGAAAGCGGCGACAAGCCCACCGTGCTGGCGCTGCGCGAAATTGCTGCCCGCAAGATCGACAATGCCCTGATTGACCGCGTCGAGAAGTCCGAGCGCGAACGCGCCGAACGCGAAGCGCTGGAATGGGCCGCGGCCGAAGTGGTTGCCGACGACGACCTGTCCAAGGGCGACGACTGATCGTTTGATGGCATTGTTGCGTGTGTTGAACAGCCCGCGAAAGCGGGCTGTTTGCGTTTCCGGGTGCGATGATCGCAAGCCCGATGATCGCAAGCCCCATTATCGGCAGCCCCATGGCCGCAAGTGCCCTGATCGCCCGCCAAGCCGCATCGCGATCTGTGGCCGGTGGTGATCGCAGCGGCCTTCGCCGGCATCACTTTCACTGGCTTGCCCGGTCCGCGCAGAAACCCGCTGCAAACAAGTTTGCCGTTATTTGGTCGCTGGCATAGGCTGGCGGAATGACACTGATCCGCTCCGTAGACAATGCCGCGCCACCGCCGACCGACGAAGGCGAGGTGCCGGAGTACCTGCGGCAACTGGAGCGGGTGGCCAGCTATCTGCCGGCCGAACAGATTCCGCTGCTGAGGCGCGCCTGGGAAGTGGGCGCGGCGGCGCACGCTGGGCAGACCCGCAAATCCGGCGAGCCCTACATCACCCATCCGGTGGCGGTGGCGCAGGTGTTGGCCGAGCTGGGCCTGGACGTGGAGACGCTGATCGCAGCCATCCTGCACGACACCATCGAGGACACGCCGCTTACTCATGCTGAAATCACCGAAGCCTTCGGCGAGTCGGTAGCCGAGCTGGTCGACGGAGTTACCAAACTCGACAAGCTGCATTTTCGCGACCGCCAGGAAGCGGCGGCCGAGAGCTTCCGCAAGATGTTGCTGGCCATGTCACGTGACTTGCGCGTGATCATGATCAAGCTGGCCGACCGCCTGCACAATATGCGCACGCTGGGCTCCCAGGGCACCGAGGCGCGCAAGCGCATCGCCAAGGAAACGCTCGACATCTACGCGCCCATCGCCCAGCGGCTGGGCATGAACCTGGTCAAGTCAGAGCTTCAGGATCTGGGATTTCGCGCGCTGTACCCCTGGCGCCATGCCATCATCGACAAGCATATCCGCAGCCAGCCGGTGATGCGCCGCGAATCGATGGCCCAGATCGAGTCACTGCTGTCGCAGCGACTGACCCGTGATGGACTGGAACACAAACTGGTGAGCCGGGTGAAGACACCCTGGAGCATCTACAACAAGATGCATGGCGAAGGAAAAAGCTTCGACCAGGTCATGGATGTGTTCGGCTTCCGAGTCGTGGTCGACAGCGTGCCGCACTGCTACCAGGCATTGGGATCGGTGCATGCGCAGTACAAGCCGCTGGATGCGCGCTTCCGCGACTTCATCGCCATTCCCAAGGCCAATGGCTACCAGTCCTTGCATACCGTGTTATTCGGACCCTACGGCTCACCGATCGAAGTGCAGATCCGGACCGTGGAAATGGACCTTATCGCCGAACGCGGCATCGCTGCGCACTGGACCTACAAATATGGCGCGGCCACCCCCAACAGCGCCCAGAGTCGCGCCCATGCCTGGATCATGGAACTGATCGAGAACCAGCGCGCGGCCGGCTCTTCGCTGGAGTTTCTGGACAACGTCAAAGTCGACCTGTTTCCGGATGAGGTCTACCTGTTTACGCCCAAGGGCAAGATCCTGTCGCTGCCTCGCAGTTCCACCGCGCTGGATTTCGCTTACGCCGTGCATACCGATGTCGGCAACCAGGCCGTGGCTTCACGCGTGGACAGGAAGCTGGTGCCGCTGCGCACCAAGCTGACCAGTGGCCAGAGTGTGGAAATCATCACCGCCAAGTCGGCGCTGCCCAAGCCGCAGTGGCTGGAGTTTGTGGTCACCAGCAAGGCCCGTACCGCGATCCGCCACCAGCTCAAGCAGCTTGATCACGAGGATGCCGTGCAGCTCGGCCACCGCATGCTGGACCGTGCGCTGGAGGAACTGGACAGTTCGCTGGAACGCCTGCCGCAGCAGCGACTGGAAGCCTTCCTGGCCGAGCATCGGTATCCGCGCCTGGAAGCTTTCCTTGCCGAAGTGGCGCTGGGCAACTGGATGCCCGCACAGGCCGCGCAGGCGCTGACCGCGTTTGCCGAGCTGCGTCCGGGTGGACACTCCAGGCATTCCCAGGAAAAGATCCTGATCAACGGCACCGAGCGCGGGGTGGTGAGCTTTGCCAACTGCTGCCAGCCCATCCCGGGCGACGAGATCATGGGTTACCACACCGCCGGCAAGGGACTGGTGGTGCATCGCCTGGATTGCCCCAACGTGGTCGAGTTCCGCAAGTCACCCGAACGCTGGATCCCGATCGGCTGGGATACCAATGTCAGCGGCGATTACGATGCCGCGCTGCTGATCGACACCGAGAACCGGCCCGGCGTGCTGGCCCAGGTCGCCGCGGCGGTGGCCCAGAGTCAGTCCAATATCGACCGCGTGGAGTATCTGGAACGCGATATCAACGCGGCGTTGCTGCGCTTCTCCATCCAGGTGCGTGACCGCAACCACCTGGCTGAAGTCATGCGTCGGCTGCGCAGGCTGGGGGTGGTGAACGGGGTCAGGCGGCAATAGTTGGAAGCAGGCGTTCGGCGCGGCACGGCCGCGATGGGTTGAGTGATATGGCATTGCGGGCACGAGCAGCCGGGCCAGTCCGGCTCTACAAGGGCGGAACCTGTCGATAGAATCGACGGACTCTCGCAATGGAAAAGACACATGAGCCGCCAGATCATCCACACCGACCTCGCCCCTGCCGCCATCGGTCCCTATTCGCAGGCCATCCGGGCTGGCAATACGGTGTATTTCTCCGGGCAGATTCCGCTGGATCCGGCCACCGGCAATCTGGTGCAAGGCGATATCTCGCTGCAGGCCAGGCGCGCTTTTGACAACCTGAAAGCCGTGGCCGAGGCTGCCGGCGGTTCGCTGGCGCAGATCGCCAGGCTGGGCCTGTACCTCACCGACCTGGGTCAGTTCGCGGCCGTCAATGCGGTGATGCAGGAATATTTCACTGCGCCGTTTCCGGCCCGCTCCACCGTGGAGGTGTCGGGGTTGCCCAAGGACGCGGTGTTCGAGGTCGATGCGGTGATGGTGATCGACTGAGCGAAAAGCCGCGGGATCAGGCTTTCTGTTCCCGCGCTTCGCTGGGCGTGTGCCCGGTCCAGCGCTTGAAGGCGCGCCGGAACTCGCGCGCATCGGCGAATCCGATCTGGCTGCCGACCTGGCTGATGGTCAAGCTGTGGTCGCGCAGCAATTCCAGCGCGCGCTCGGTGCGGATGCGATCGTGCAGGCCGCTGAAGCTGACCCCGTCTGCGGCCAACTGTCTGCGTAGTGTGCGTTCACTCATGTGCATGGCGCTGGCGATGGTGGCCAGCGGCGGGTTGTCGCGCACGTGCAGGCGCAGGAACCGCTCCACCGTGGCGGCCAGTTCGCCCTGCGACGAGGCCGTATCCTCCAGTTGGCGGCGGCAGAGTTCCCGCACCTGGCGTGCGTTGACCGGGTTGTGGCTGGGGAAGCTGAGTGTCATCCAGCTGCTGTCAATGACCATCGCGTTGCGCGGCCGATCAAACCACAATTCGCACTGGAACAGTTCGCGGTAGCGGTCGATATAAGCCGGTGCGGCATACGACAACTCAAGCCGCAGTGGACGGAAGGTGTCACCCACCAGCTCGCGCGCGACCATCAGCGAGCTGGTGAATATCTCCTCGCACAGGAACGGCAGGATCAACGGCATGGGCGCAGGCGCGCGCGCGGTCAGGGCCACTTCGCCTGGGCAGCAAGAGTCGGTGTCGATCTCCAGCATCGCGTGGGTGGTGCGCTGGTAGGCCAAGGCCAGCAGCACCGCCTCGCCAAAGGTGGATGCGGTCTTCATGGCCAGCCCCAGCAGGCCAAAGTTGCCCGCGTCCTGCCGGCAACCCATCACCAGGCCCAGGTCCGGGCGGGCCAGAGTCGCGATGGCCCGCGATACCACCTCGCTGGCCTGGCGATAGGAAACGCGGGTGGCTGGGTCGTCGATCTCCTGCGCACCCAGGCGCATGCCCTTGAACCAGGGCGTGCTGTCGACCTGTTGTTCGCGCGCAACCTGCACCAGGTGCGACAGCATGTTGGTGGGCAGCACGGCGGCCGTCAGCCATGTTTCACTTGGCATATCCCTGGTCGCGCGCATTGACGCTACTCCGTTTGGCCGTTTCACCCCCCCAAGTATGCCGCTCCTGCCCTGACCGGCGTCAAGGCCGAGCGACACACTGCATAATCAGGTGGCGTGGATACGCGGGCGTATTGCGCGCCCTGTCCCGCCCCACATCAGGAGAATTCCGAATGCGACAGCACGTCGTTCGCAAGCAGCTCGTTCGCCAGCCCATTGTTGCTGCCACCTTGTTGCTGGCCTTGTCTGCCTGCCAGAAAGACGTAACGCCGCCCTCCAGTGCGGCCGTCGCCGACGGAGATGCGGGCTTCGCCGCGCAGTTGCATGAGCGCTTGCTGGACGCAAAACCGGGCGACGTGATCGAGATCCCGGCTGGAAAATTCTCCTTTGACCGCAGCCTCACCCTGCGCGCCAGCGGCATCACCATTCGCGGCGCCGGCATGGACAAGAGCGTGCTCAGCTTCAAGGGCCAGAAGGCCGGCGCCGAAGGCCTGCTGGTCAATGGCGACGACTTCACCATTGAAGAGCTGACCATCGAGGATTCCAAGGGCGATGGCCTGAAGATCAGCGAATCGGAAAACATCACCATCCGCAAGGTCAAGGTCCAGTGGACCGGTGGCCCCAGCAGCAAGAACGGCGCCTATGGCTTGTATCCGGTGTTGACCAAAAACGTGCTGATTGAGGACTCGGTGGCCATTGGTGCCTCGGATGCTGGCATCTATGTTGGTCAGTCCGATGGCGTCATCGTGCGCCGCAGCCGGGCCGAGTCCAACGTGGCCGGCATCGAGATCGAGAACACCATCAATGCTGATGTCTATGAAAATGTGACGACCAAGAACACCGGTGGCATCCTGGTGTTCAACATGCCCAACCTGACCCAGCAGGGTGGCAACATCCGCGTCTACAACAACAAGGTCATTGACAACAACACGGCCAACTTCGGCGCCAAGGGCACGCCCGTGGCCAGCGTGCCGGCCGGTTCGGGCATCGTGATCAACTCCAATGATGACGTGGAGATCTTCGATAACGAGATTTCCGGCAACTCCACTGCCAATTTCATCATCTCAAGTGTCTATTCAACTGGCTACAAGGACTCCAGCATGTCCAAGCAGTTTGATCCTTACCCGGAGCGAATCTACGTGCATGACAACAAGGTGTCCGGTGGCGGTGACGCACCGGACGGCATGGACCTCAAGGCGCTGAAGATGGCGATGTATGGGCTGGGCGGAAGCTTCCCCGACGTGCTGTGGGACGGCTACTACAACAAGGACCGCACGGTCGACGGCAAGAAGGCCGCCGGTCCGGACATCTGTCTGCGTGGTGTCAGTGGCGTGATCAATGCCGATGGTCCCGGCGGCTACAAGAATCCCAGCAAGGATGGCAAGCCCTTCGAGTGCGATCTGCCACGGTTGCCGGCGGTCAATCTGGGGCGCAGCTGAGTCCCATGATGCAGAAATGGCGAGGTTTTGCCCATATCGTGGTGCTGCTGCTGTTGGCCGGCTGCCAGGGCAAGGATGCTGGCGTGCATTTCTTCGCCGAAGGCCAGCCCAAGTCGCTGAATGAATGGCAGGTGCTGAAGCTCGAGGATGGAAAGCTAACTTTGAACGAAGGCGTGGTGCCGTACGACCTCACCACGCCGCTGTTTACAGATTACGCTCACAAGCTGCGCACAATCTGGATGCCGAAGGGAGCGACGGCGCGCTACGACGCCAATGAGACCTTCGACTTCCCGGTCGGCACCATCATCAGCAAGACCTTCTATTACCCGTTGCCGGCAGGCGGCAAGTGGGACGGAAAATCCGTCGCGCGCAGCAACGTCAGCAGCGAGTGGAAGGGCCAGGCGCTGGATCTTTCCACGGTGCGGTTGATCGAAACACGCCTGCTGGTGCGCCGCGAAGCAGGCTGGGACGCGATTCCATACGTGTGGAACGAGGCGCAGACCGAGGCGGTTCTGAAACGCGCCGGCGATCTGGTGGCGCTGGAACTGGTGGCCGACGACGGCAGCCGCGAGCCTTTGGACTATCAGGTTCCCGACCAGAACCAGTGTGCCAGTTGCCACGCGACCAACAACAAGACGCGTGCCCTGCGTCCGATCGGACCCAAGGCGCGCCATCTCAATGGTGACTTCGACTACGCACAGGGCAGTGAGAACCAGCTGGCCCATCTTTCCCGCGTTGGCTATCTGCAGGGTGCACCGCTGGCGGCAACGGCGCCACGCAACGCGAACTGGAGCGATACCGCCCACGCCAAGCTTGAAGACCGCGCGCGCGCCTATCTCGACATCAACTGCGGTCATTGCCACAGCCCGACCGGCGCGGCCATCACGTCGGGCATGTGGATGGACGCGGCGACCACAGATCGATTGAAGCTTGGCTTCTGCAAGCAGCCCGTGGCGGCAGGCAAGGGAACCGGCGACCGCCTGTTCGACATCGCACCAGGTCACGCCGCTGCATCGGTGGTGGTATACCGCATGGACAGCGCCGATCCGTCGGTGATGATGCCGGAGCTGGGGCGTTCGGTCGTGCATCGGGAGGGTGTGCAACTGATCAGCGAATGGATCAATGCACAGCACGGGACATGCGACATCTGAATCGGCCAGGTGATGCCGCTTGAATGATTCTTGGCTTGGGGTGTTTGTGGGGAACCGGATTGGGAAAGGGATGACGGCACTGTCACTTTGGCGTGCTGCACGGCAGTCGAACGGGAGAGAACAATGAAGTTTATTCAACGTGGTCTGGTAGTCGGAATGCGGCACGCCTTGTTTGGTGGTTGCCTGTTGGCGGCGTCGGCGGGAACAGCCTTGGCGCAGCAAATGGGGGCCGCGCCGGCCGCACCGGCGCCGCCAGCGGGCACTGCGCTGGACGACAATGCAACCAACCTTGACCGCATCATCGTCACCGCACAAAGCCGCGAGCAGGAGCTGCAGGATGTGCCGATTGCGCTGCAGGTGATTGACCAGTCGATGATCCGCGATCTTGCAGCGGAAAATATCGGCGACCTGGATAGCTTTGTTCCGGGGCTGGTGGTAAGCGACAGCCAGCCGACCCAGGCGAACTTCCGCCTGCGCGGCATCAGCACTGGCGATTTCGGCATCGGTACCGATCCGGCAGTGGGCGTGTATGTCGATGGCGTCTATGCCGGACGTGGCGGTGGCACCGTGTTGCCGTTCCTGGATGTGGAGCGGGTTGAAGTATTGAAGGGGCCGCAAGGCACGCTGTTCGGGCGCAACTCGGCGGCCGGTGCGGTTTCGATCATCACCAAGCGACCGACTGACGAGGTCGAAGGCCGGGTCAAGCTGCGCCTGGGCAACTACGACAAGCGCTACGTCGAAGGCATGTTCAACACGCCGATCGGCGACAGCGCGGCGTTCCGCCTCAATGCGCTGGTCAACCGCAGTGATGGCTGGCTGCAGGATGCGGCCACCGGAAAAGACCTGAATGGCGAGAACAACTGGGCCACGCGTGCGGCTGTGCGCTGGGACTTCAGCGACAACACGCAGATGTTGCTGAGCTGGGACCACGAAAGGCTGGATCAGAACTCACGTCCGATTACCGGCATCGTGCCGTTGCCGGCGGCGCCGGGACTGCCCGCGTTCCCGGTGGATGAAGACAGCTATCTGGATCCGCGTGGCCTCCCTATCTACAGCGACCTGGTCGGTAACGAGGAATCGCGTACTTTCGATGGCGTCACCATGATCCTCGACCACTCTTTTGAATGGGGTCATCTGACTTCCACGACTGCCTGGCGCGACTTCGATACGGTCAACCGCGCCGAGGAAGACGGCACCAACCGTCGCTATCTCTACATAGATACCGCCAACCGCGAGCAGAACACCAGCTGGTACCAGGAGTTCAAATTCAGCGGCAGCACCGAAAAACTCGATTGGGTTGCCGGCGCAAGCTATTACCAGGAAAAGGCCAATCAATCGAACGAGTTCGATACGTTTTCCGATGCGGTCAATACCATCACCATTACCCAGGACACGTGGGGTCCATTCGGCGGGCTGTTTTCGTTCGCGGACATGCTGCTGACCGGCGCCGGAGTCAATGCGTCGCTACTGGGTCACCCTTGGTATGAGTCGTATGACAACACTCTGGACTCAAAGGCCTACGCCGTGTTCGGCGACGTCATCTGGCATGCGACCGACAAGCTCAACTTGACGTTCGGCCTTCGCTACACGCGCGACGAAAAGGATTTCACCTGGTACAACGCACGCCGGACAGCGCCCGAATTTGACGCGGTGCTGGACCAGGCAGAAGCGGCAGGCCTGTTCGTGCAGTTGGGTATTCCACGCAGTTTCCTGGTATTCGACGTTGCCTTCCAGGACGCGATCTCCGAACTCAACAAGGGGGTTACTACCCGCTCCAGCAACGCCTGGAGCGACCTGAGTCCGCGTTTTGTCATTGACTACCACCCCAGCGATGACACCATGCTGTTTGCGTCGCTGGCCAAGGGCTACAAGGCCGGTGGCTTCAATACCTTTGCGCGCGGCGCGTCCATCGACAACGAGGATGTGTGGAATTTCGAAACCGGCATCAAGCGTTCGCTTGCCGACGAGCGTATCCAGTTCGAGACCTCCGCTTACTACTACGTCTATGACAATCGCCAGGCGCTGCGCCTGGACACCAGTACCAGCATTCCGCGCTACGTCACCGACACCAGTGACCAGACGGCCTGGGGTGTCGATTTCAGCGTGCGCTGGCAGCCGACGCGCGCCTTGAGCCTGGACTTCAACACCGCCTGGATAGATTCCACCTACAAGAACTACGTCACGCCGCAGGGCCAGGACCTGGGAGGCGAACCCACCGGCGAGCCGATGTGGTCGTTTGCGACCGGCATCAACTACGACCTGGACTTGGCTGACAACGGCGGTGTGCTGTTTTCGCTACGCCATTCCTACCGTGGCCGCCAGCGCTGCAATTCGGGATCCAGCAGCCAGGGCAACTGCGGGCGCTATGCGGCCTTCACCATTGGCGAGGAACAGAACCGCACCGACCTGTATGTGCGCTGGAATTCCCCCGCCGATGTCTGGGGTGTGGCCATGTATGCCAACAACCTGCTGGACAACCAGTACGTATCGGGCCTGCAGACCTATGGCACCACGGTTTTCGGCACCACCGGCGCCACCATCACCCAGCCGCGCTTCTACGGCGTGGAGCTGCAATACCAGTTCTGACACGCCGTCACGGCTTTCACTGACTGGCGCTAACCCGGCGCGGTCGGCATCCTAGACAGATGCCGTCCGCGCCACGCAGCGAAGAACCTGCCTTCAACCAGCCCATTGCCGGTCAACTCACCGGGGTGGGTCCGCGCGTGGCTGAAAAGCTGGCCGCGCGCGGGCTGCTGACCTTGCAGGACCTGTGGCTGCATCTGCCGCTGCGCTATGAAGACCGCACCCAGCTCACTCCCATCCGTAGCCTGCAGCCTGGCGTGGCCGCGCAGGTAGAAGGTCGCGTGGAAGCGGTCGAACGTGGCTTTCGTTCCCGTCCGGTGCTGCGGGTGGCCATCGGTGATGACTCGCACGCCACCCTGGTGCTGCGATTTTTCCACTTCCGCGGGGCCCAGGTGGCCCAGTTTGCCCCCGGCACGCTGATCCGATGCTATGGCACTCCCAAGCCTGGGCAGCAGGGACTGGAGATCGTCCACCCGAGCTACCGCGTACTGGGCGATGCCGATTCGCCAGACCTGGGAGAGGCGCTGGATCCCGTCTATCCGGCCGTTGAAGGCCTCGGCCCGGCCTCGATGCGCAAGCTTATCGCGCAGGCACTGGATCGCCTGCCCGACGAAGCAGCGCTGGAATTGCTGCCACCTGACATGCTGCGCGAGCTGCGCCTGCCCTCGTTGCGCCAGGCGCTTCTGGGCATGCACCGGCCAGCGCGCGACGCCGACCTGGCGGCGTTGGCCATTGGCATGCATCCGGCGCAGCGCAGGCTGGCGCTGGAGGAGCTGCTGGCCCACAACCTGAGCCTGCGCCGGCAGCGGATCGCCTTGCAGCAGCACCGTGCACCGGTGCTTGCAGGCCCCGGCGCGCTGGTCCAGCAACTGCAGGCGGCTTTGCCCTTTTCCCTGACCTGCGCGCAGCAGCGGGTATTTGCCCAGATCCGGCATGACCTGGCCCAAGTGGCGCCCATGCTGCGTCTTGTGCAGGGCGATGTGGGCAGCGGCAAGACCGTGGTTGCGGCGCTGGCTGCCATGCTTGCGGTGGAGGCGGGCAAGCAGGCCGCGCTGGCCGCACCGACCGAGTTGCTGGCCGAGCAGCATTTCGCCAACCTGCGCGGCTGGCTTGAGCCCCTGGGCATCCGTGTCGCCTGGCTGGCCGGCAAGGTCACTGGCAAGGCACGCGCCGCCGTGCTGTCCCAGGTCGCATCGGGCCAGGCCCAGCTGGTGGTCGGTACTCATGCCTTGATGCAGGAAGCCGTGGTGTTCCACGATCTGGCCCTTGCCATCATTGATGAGCAGCACCGTTTCGGTGTGCACCAGCGGCTGGCGCTGCGTGACAAGGGCGCTTCCGGCGGCTCAGTACCGCACCAGCTGATCATGACCGCTACACCCATCCCGCGCACCCTGGCCATGGCGGCCTATGCCGATCTGGATGTCTCGGCGATTGACGAGTTGCCGCCAGGCCGCACGCCCGTGCAGACCATCGCACTGAGTGGCGAGCGTCGTCCGGAACTGGTGGAACGCATCCGCGCCGCCTGTGCCGAAGGGCGGCAGGCGTACTGGGTCTGTACGTTGATCGACGACAGCGACGAGGTGGTCGCGCAGGCCGCCCAGGGCACCTACGAAGCCTTGTCTGCGCAGCTTGGGGCAATGCGGGTGGGCCTGGTGCACGGGCGCATGAAGCCGGCCGAGAAGCAGCAGACCATGCGCGCGTTCAAGGCGGGGGACATAGACCTGCTGGTCGCCACTACCGTGATCGAAGTGGGCGTGGACGTGCCCAATGCCTCGCTGATGATTGTCGAGAACGCCGAGCGCCTGGGTCTGGCCCAGTTGCACCAGCTGCGTGGCCGGGTAGGGCGGGGCGCAGCCGCGTCCAACTGCGTGCTGCTGTACCAGGCGCCGCTGTCATTGATGGCCAGGCAGCGACTGGCGACCATGCGCGAAACCAACGATGGGTTCGTCATCGCCGAAAAAGACCTCGAACTGCGCGGCCCCGGTGAACTGCTGGGAACGCGTCAGACGGGCCTGGCGGCGTTCCGGGTGGCCGATCTTGCCCGTGATGCCGACCTGCTACCGCTGGTGCGCGAACTGGCGGATCGGTTGCTGGCCGACGCGCCCACCATTGCTGATCGCATCATTGCCCGCTGGGTGGGCGGCGCTG
>JBDSUI010000216.1:0-7903 GCA_039927795.1 Pseudoxanthomonas sp. | reverse complement strand
CCCTGCTTCAGGTCCTCGTCGAAGAAGAACTTCGCATCCGAGAAGCGCGGGCGAATCACCCGCTCGTAGCCCTTGCGGACTTCTGCCACGTCCTGCGATTCGATATTGGCGATGCCGATGAAGTGCGCGGTCAGCGTGCCGCTGTCATCCAATACGGGGAAGAACTTCTGGTTGGCCTCCATGGTCGCGACCAGGGCTTCCTGCGGCACCGCCAGGAAGTCCTGCTCGAAACTGCACAACACCGCCGATGGCCATTCCACCAGGCAATTGACCTGTTCCAGATTGTCTTCGGTAATACGGGCCAGGCCGCCTGCTTGCGCGGCGGCGTCCTGTACCTGCTGGGCAATACGCGCGCGGCGCTCGTCCGCATCCACCAGCACGTGGGCGCTGCGCAGGGCGTCGATGTAGTCGCCTGGATTGCCCACCCACACCGGCTTGTCATGCTCGAAGCGGTGGCCGCGGCTCATGCGGTCGCTGCGCACGCCCATGATCTCGATGTCCACCACGTCCGGGCCCAGCAGCAGCACCAGCCAGTGCACCGGCCGCGCGAAGGCGTAGTCGTGGTCGCCCCAGCGCATCGGCTTGGGAATCGGCATGGCCGCCAGCGACTCGCGCACGGTGTCTGCCAGCAAGTCACGGGTCAGCGCGCCCGGCTTGCTGGAGCGGTGCACGAAGCGCTCGCCCTTGGCGTCGCTGGTGCGCTCCAGTTGCGACCAGTCGATGCCGGCCTTGGCGGCGAATCCCTGCAACGCGCGGGTCGGCTGGCCCTCGGCATCCAGCGCGATATTGAGATACGGACCCAGCACTTCCGAACGCTGTTCGGGCTGTTCGGTCGCCACGCCCGGCAGCAGCACCGCCAGCCGGCGCGGCGTGTACAAGGGCTTGGCGTGGCTGCGGTCGAAATCGATGCCGCGCGATTGCAGCGCGTCGATGACGCCGTCGAAAAACGCCTGCGCCAGGCCGGGCAGGGCCTTGACCGGGAGCTCTTCGGTACCAAGTTCGATCAGCAGCGGTTTCATGTTCTCAGTCATCAGTCGTTCCCGAAATCTGTTGCCCTCACCCCTGGTGGGGAAGGATGCCCGAAGGGCGGCAGAGCGGCCCCGGTGCCCCGGGGCTTGCGCGGGCGGCAGCGGCGCAGCGCGCGAAGCCTGTACTTGTCGCGGCCCAGCACGGCTGACGGTGCCGGCCTGCCCTTTGCCCCGCCCTCTCCCCTGCAAGAAGAGGGCAAGGAGTCATGCGGCGTTGCGTGTGGCGTTGGCTTCGGTGCGTCTTGCCACGTACAGTTTTGCCACCGCCTGCGCCAGCGAGCGCACGCGCAGGATGTAGCGCTGGCGCTCGGTCACCGAGATCGCGCGCCGTGCATCGAGCAGGTTGAAGCAGTGACTGGCCTTGCAGACCTGCTCGTAGGCAGGCAGGGGCAGGCCGGCTTCGACCAGCTTCTGCGACTCGGCCTCGCAGGCGTCAAAGCGGTGGAACAGCTCGGCCACGTCGGCGATCTCGAAGTTGTAGGTGCTCTGTTCCACCTCGTTCTGGTGGTAGACATCGCCGTAGGTGACCACCCCTTGCGGGCCTTCGGTCCAGACCAGATCGTAGACGTTGTCCACGTTCTGCAGGTACATGCACAGGCGTTCCAGGCCGTAGGTGATCTCGCCCAGCACCGGCCGGCATTCCAGCCCGCCAGCCTGCTGGAAATAGGTGAACTGGGTAACTTCCATGCCGTTCAACCACACTTCCCAGCCCAGGCCCCAGGCGCCCAGGGTCGGCGATTCCCAGTTGTCCTCGACAAAGCGCAGGTCGTGCACGCGCGGGTCGATGCCCAGCGCCTTCAGCGACTCCAGGTACAGCTCCTGCAGGTTGTCGGGGTTGGGCTTCATCACCACCTGGTACTGGTAGTAATGCTGCAGGCGGTTGGGGTTCTGGCCGTAGCGGCCGTCGGTGGGGCGGCGGCAGGGCTGCACATAGGCGGCGCTCCACGACTCGGGCCCCAGCGCGCGCAGGAAGGTGGCCGGGTGAAAGGTGCCGGCGCCGACCTCGATGTCGAGCGGCTGGATCAGCACGCAGCCCTGGTCCGCCCAGTAGGCGTTAAGGGTCTGGATCAGTGCCTGGAAACTTGGACCTGTCATCGCTGTTTATTGCACTGCGGAAAAGCGGGCTAGTATAAGCGCGCAAGCCACTGACCGGCCTCAAATTCCCCTTGTGAAGACCTTCCATAAAGCCCCGTTCCTGATCGTGGAAACCGGCCAGCCGGCCTTGCGGCTTCGCCGCTATGGCCGCTTTCCGCACTGGATTCGCGTGGCAGCCGGCCTTGAAGCCAGCGAAGCGGTGGTGGTGAATGTGGAACACGGCGAGGCCTTGCCGCGGCGCGAAGGCTTTGCCGGGGTCATCGTCACCGGATCGGCGGCCATGGTCACCGACCAGGCCGAATGGAGTGAACGCAGCGCCGATTGGCTGCGCGATGCAGCCCACGAAGGCATGTCGCTGCTGGGCATCTGCTACGGACACCAGCTGCTGGCGCACGCGCTGGGGGGCGAGGTGGCCGACAATCCGGCCGGGCGCGAATCCGGCACAGTGCGCATCGACCTGCATCCACCGGCCCAGGACGACCCGCTGTTTTCGCGCATGCCGCTGGCCTTTTCAGCCCATGCCACCCATGTGCAGACGGTCCTGCGAGCCCCCGAAGGCGCCACTGTGCTGGCCAAGTCCGAGCAGGACAACTGCCATGCCTTCCGCTGGCGCGACCGGGCCTGGGGCGTGCAGTTCCATCCGGAATTTGCCACCCACCACATGCGTGGCTATGTGGCCTTCCGCAGCGAAGAGCTGAAACAGGCCGGCCGTTGCCCGCTCCGCATCGCCCGCGAGGTGACGGCAGCGCCGCAGTCGCGCAAACTATTGCGGCGTTTCGTCAAGCACGCACGCCACCTGCACGCGTACTGATCTATAAGTGCGCTGCACGCAAGTCGCTTTACCCCACCAACCTCAACACCATCGGAAACCCCTGGATGTCAACGATCAACAAAGTGCCGGCCGGTGCCGGCGCCGAATGGCTGCTGGGCGCGTTTGCGCTGCTGCGCAAAGCGCCGCTGGCGCTGGCGCTGCTGGGTGCGATCTGGGGGCTGATGTCGATGGTGGCCGTGCAGGCCATGAGCTTGAACGTGACCATGGGGCTGTTCCTGCAGCTGGCACTGGCATTGTTGGGACCGCTGCTGTTCGCCGGCTTGTTGCTGGCGGTGCATGAAGTCGAGGAAGGGCGCTCGCCGTCGCCGTCGCATCTGTTCAGTGCACTGCGCGGCGACAAGGTGCTCAGCCTGCTCGCCACCTTGCTGCCGCAGCTGGCCGCCGCGTTGCTGCTGGGCCTGCTGCTGATAGTGATGGTCGGCCCCACCGAGCTGCAACATCTGGCCGAAGTGATGGCCAAACTGCAGGCCACCGCGCAAGCCGGCGGCCAGCCCGATCCGGCCCTGATGCAGACCCTGCCGGTCGGCCGCCTGTTCCTGTGGATGCTGATGTTGTTCGCGGTGGTGATCCTGATGAGCCTGGTCACCTTTGTGGCCGTGCCGGGCATCGTATTCGGCGGCAATAGCGGCTTCACTGCCATGCGCAACAGTTTCCGCGCCTGCGCGCACAACCTGCTGGCGATGCTGGTTTTCTACGTCCTGTTGTTCATCACCTTGTTCGCGCTGAGCATCGGCATCCAGCTGGTGGCCATGGTGGTACAGCTGATCGCTGGGCCGGTCGTCAGCATGTGGGTGTCCAACCTGCTGCTGATGGCCGTGCTGATGCCACTGATGGCCGCTGCCGTTTTCTACGCCTGGCGGCAGATGCTGGGCAGCGGTGCGGCGGTGGATCCGGCCGCCATGGCCACCCATTTCGAAGCCTGAGCGACGCTTACCTGTAGAGCCGGGCTTGCTCGGTTGCCTGTCTTGCCGCGGCACGGGTTTTTTCAGCAAGAGCAGCCGAGCAAGCTGGGCTCTACAAACGATGTGTGCCACAGCCGGGCAAGCTTGGCGCTGTCGGGTTACGAGGGCGCTTTGGCTTCGCGCGGGGTTACCCACTGGGACGCGATGATGCCCGCCTCGTACAGCAGGTACATGGGAATCGCCAGCAACAGCTGCGAGACCACATCGGGCGGGGTAATGATGGCCGCCAATACGAAGATGCCGACCAGCGCGTAACCGCGTGATTCCTTCAGCTGTGCCGGCGTCACCCAACCCAGCAACACCAGGATCACCAGCGCCACCGGCAGTTCAAAGCTGGCGCCGAAGGCCAGGAAGATTACCAGTACAAAATCCAGGTAGGCGCTGGCGTCCGGCGTGACGGCAATGACCGTCGGGGTGAAATTGATGACGAACTTGAACAGCGACGGCAACACCACGAAATACGCAAACGCGCATCCGGAATAAAACAGCGTCACTGCCGACGCCAGCAGCGGCAAGGCAAGTTTCTTCTCGCGCTGGTACAGGCCGGGCGCGACAAACGCCCAGGCTTGGTACAGCAGCCACGGTGCGGCCACAAAAATAGCAGTGAACAAAGCCAGCTTTACCGGCGCAATGAAGCCGCCGGCTGGATCGGTGGCGATCATGCTCTGGCCTGCGGGCAGACGTGCGATCAGCGGTTCGGCGATCCAGTTGTAAAGCTTGCTGGTGAACGGAAGCAGCCCCAGCAGCACCACAAACACGCCGGCCAGCGCGCGCATCAGGCGCGAGCGCAGCTCGATCAGGTGGCTCAGCAGGCTGGATTCGTTTTCTGGTTCAGGCGTTCCGCGGTGCATCACTCTCGCCTTGGATGTGCTGCGTGTGCTCGCCCGGTTCCGTAGCGCTGGCCGGGTCGGGCTGCGCTGGTACTGCCGCCACGGGTTCGGCTGCTGGCGGTTCGGCCACCGGTTGTGCTGCCGGGTCAGACGTGTCCTGCACCGAGGCGCGCATCTGATCGAACTCGCGACGCGCTTCGGCGCCGCTGTCGCGGATGCTCTGCTCAGTGTCGCGCAGTGCCGATTGCGCGTCCTGCAAGCTGCGCTTCAGTTCTTCTGCGGAGAGCTCGCGCTCCAGTTCATCCTTGACCGAATTCCACTGCGTGCGGGCCCGTCGCACCCACAACCCGGCCAGCCGCGTCGCCTTGGGCAGGCGCTCGGGACCCAGGACGATCAAGGCGATGATGGCGACGAAGAAAAGCTCGCCGGTGCTGATTCCGAACATGGCCGGGTTATGCCCGGGCGATCAACGCGCGTCGCGGTCGCGGTCCTTGGACTCGCTGCTGGTGTCTTCGCTGCGCGACGAATCGCCCAGCTGGCCGGGCTTGTCGTCTTCCTTCATGCCCTTCTTGAAACCCTTGACCGCTTCGCCCAGGTCGCTACCCGCGTTGCGCAGGCGCTTGGTGCCAAACACCAGCAACACCACCACCAGCACGATGACCCAATGCCAGATGCTCAAACCGCCCATGGCGTGCTCGCAGAAAAAAGAGGGTGCTCAGGATAACCTAAGCGGCGGGCCGGCGACTGCGAAACCGGCCGCAGTCGCGTCAAGGCGTGGTGGCAGGCTCTGCCAATGGTTCGCTGCGGATCTCGCCATCGGACACCGGCTCGAAGCCCTGGGTCTGGGTAGCGGGAACGGCCGATGTTGACGTCTGGGCGGCCGACGAACCGGTCACGGTGACGGGCGCTGCCATCTGCGACGACGCAACCGGGGCGCCGGGCGTGTTGCTGCCGCGCGCAGCACGAGCGGTGGCGGTGGCTTCCTCCAACTGGTCGCGAAAACCAACCACCGCATCAGAAGGGCGGCCCGCACGGCTTTCGAAAATGGCGCGTGGGGTGGCGGCACTGCCGTACACCGCCACGTTGGCGTCGTCGTCGATCTGCAGCACCGCGCCATCCAGGGCCACACCGGCGAACAGGCCGCGTGCACGTGACCACGACCAGATTTCGGCCTTCAGCTGGCCATCGGTGGACGCCGACGCATTGCGTCCGACCGGCCCGGCGGCGACCCCGGCATCGGCGCCCAGGGTGATCTTGCCGTTGACGATGTTTTCCAGATTGCGGTCGTTGCGGAAGACCATGACCACATCCGAAGACTGGACCCCCGCCTGGAAGCCGATGCTGCCGCCAGTGAGCTTGATGAAGACCGGTTGCGACCAGCTGCCGTCGGCATTCTTCACCGACATCAGGCCATGGCCGCGACGGCCGCCGACCAGCAAACCGACTTTCAGGGTATCGGGGATGACCACCACCGCCCGGCCTTCGTCCAGCAATTTGTCTGGAATGCCCTGTTCGGGAATCTGCTGGATTTCGCTGAGCACGCGCACCGCGTCGGTGGCGCGCTTGTCCTCAACCGGCCCGGCGATGGCCTGGCTTGCGAGTGCGCTGGCAGCCAGCAGGACAGCGAGACGCGACAGGCGCGGTGCTCGGAACGATTTCGAAACAGACATGGCGGGCTCCATAGAGGCTGCGAAGGAGTAAGTGCGGCGAGCGACGGGATGGCAGGTGATGCTCAAGGAAGTCACGCTAACACGTTGAAAGTTCAGCCTAGTGCCGGCAGGGTGAATCGCCGATGAGTTCTTCGATGTCCGCGCCCACGCAGTGGCCATGCACCCATCTGTCATCATGTGAGGATGCCTGAATCCACTACCAGCCTGCCACGCACCGCCGTGATAGTTGCCAATCTGGGGACCCCCGACGCGCCCACGGCCAAGGCCGTGCGTCGCTATCTGGCCGAGTTCCTGCACGACCACCGCGTAATCCAGCTCAGCCGCTGGATCTGGTGCCCGCTGCTGCACTTTGTGATCCTGCCGGTGCGCGGCCCCAAAGCGGCGCGCAAATACGCCAGCATCTGGCTGCCGGAAGGATCGCCGCTGGCGGTCTACACGCAACGGCTGGCCGCCGCCATGCAGGCGCGGCTGCCGACGTGGCGGGTCCTGCATGCGATGCGCTACGGCCAGCCGGCCTTGCAGGATGAACTGCGCAAGTTGCGGGAAGCCGGCTTCCAGCGCGTGGTGGTGGTGCCGCTGTACCCGCAGTATTCGACCACCACCACCGCCTCGATCCGCGATGCGGTGGATCGCGAGCTTGCACTGGGGCGCGACGCTGGTGGCATGTCGGTGACCATGATCGATGACTACTCGGTGGATGCGCATTGGGTCGCGGCCGTGGCCGACTCGATTCGCAACTGGCGCCAGCAGCATGGCAGCGGGCAGCATCTGCTGTTCTCCTTCCACGGCCTGCCGCAACGCATTGCCGACGGCGGCGACCCGTATCCGCAGCGCTGCGAGGCCAGCGTGGGCGCAATCACCGCTGCGCTGGGACTGGGGGCCGACGAATGGTCGCTTACTTACCAGTCGCGCTTCGGCAAAGAGCGCTGGCTGCAACCGTCCACTGACACCACGCTGCAGCAACTGGGCGAGCGCGGCATGCGCCAGGTCGACGTGGTCTGCCCCGGTTTCGCAGTCGATTGCCTGGAGACGCTGGAGGAAGTTGCGATGCAGTTCGCCGAGGGGTTCGCCGAACATGGCGGCGAGCTTCGCTACATTCCCTGCCTCAACGATTCACCAGCACATGCCGAGGCGCTGGTGGCGCTGGCGCAGCGGGCTGCAGCGGAGCGGTGATCACGCCTGTCGAGACCGGCTTCGACCTGGCGTTCGGTCGCCTCGCTGCGCTGCGCTGCGGCAACGTGGGGAAGCCGAAGGTCCTGGCCCTGCATGGTTGGCTGGACAATGCAGCCAGCTTCCTGCCGGTGGCCGCGCGCCTGCCGGCACTGGACCTGGTAATGCTGGACCTGCCCGGCCATGGGCGCAGCGCGCATCTTGCGCCGGGTGCCGACTACACCTTGTCGGTCACCCTCAACGCGATTCTCGACACACTGGACGTACTGGGCTGGGAACGGTTTGCGGTGCTCGGTCATTCCATGGGGGCCGGCAT
>JBDSUI010000215.1:0-5800 GCA_039927795.1 Pseudoxanthomonas sp. | reverse complement strand
CCGTAACCCGGATGGATGGCCTGTGCGCCACTATTTCTGGCAACCTCCAGGATTGCATCGCCACGCAGATAACTGTCGGCGGGACGCGGACCGCCGATCAGGTAGGCCTCG
Organism: Pseudoxanthomonas sp.; assembly: GCA_039927795.1. GTDB lineage: Bacteria > Pseudomonadota > Gammaproteobacteria > Xanthomonadales > Xanthomonadaceae > Pseudoxanthomonas_A. The sequence continues at coordinate 5,689 of JBDSUI010000215.1, read as the reverse complement.
TCAGCCTGGCGCACGTGTTGTGCATCTGCGTCGGCTTCGGAATACACGGCCACCGTGCGTATGCCCAGCCTGCGGCAGGTGCGGATCACGCGGCAGGCAATCTCGCCGCGGTTGGCGATCAGGATCTTGCTGAACATCGCATTATTCCGGGAGATGACACACCGCCTCTAGGTTGTGGCCGTCCGGGCCGGTGATGAAGGCAGCGCAGTAGTAGGAATGGTAATGCGGGCGCAGGCCTGGCGCGCCGTGGTCGCTGCCGCCTGCCGCAAACCCGGCCCTCCAGCTACGACCTCCAGCATGGCCTGCGGTGATTTCGAGCATCAGCACGCCTTGCCGCGCCCGAAAGGCGATACGGCAAGACCGGCGTGGTCGATCACCGCGACGCTTCCTTTTGAGCCCATGAGGGCGTTCGCTTGTCCAGGAAAGCAGACAGTCCTTCCTGTCCTTCGGCGGACACGCGCAGGCCGGCGATCAGGCTGGCGTTGGCCTGGTCCAGTGCTTCGCCATCGACCGTCGCCACGACCCGGGCGATCAATGATTTCGCACCCGCCGTGGCGAATGGGCCGGCTTTGAGCAGCAGGTCGATCTGGCACTGCACGGCCTCGTCGAGCTGCTCGGTCGCGACTACCTGATGCAGCAGCCCGATCTGCAACGCGGTGGCCGCATCGAAGTGCTCGGCGCTTGCGAACCAGCGTCGTGCCTGCCGGGGACCTATGGCAGCGATGACATACGGCGAAATGACCGCAGGCAGCAGCCCCAGTCTGCTTTCGGTCAGGCCAAACCGGGCCTCCGGCACGCCGATGGCGATATCGCAACACGCGACCAATCCAACGCCGCCGCCGAAAGCAGCGCCGTGCACGCGGGCGATGGTGGGTTTGGGCAGTTCGTCCAGGGTGCGCATGAGGCAGGCCAGGGCCAGCGAGTCCGCGCGGTTCTCGGCCTCGCTGGCCGCGGCCATGCTGCGCATCCAGTTGAGATCGGCGCCGGCGGAAAAGGAGGCGCCGGCACCTTCCAGCACCACAGCGCGGATGCCTGCATCGGTCCCGGCCGCGGCCAGGGCGGCAGTCAGTTCGGCAATGACCCCGGCATCGAAAGCATTGTGCAGCTGAGGCCTGTTCAAGCGCAGGCGCAGCACCGGGCCTTCATGTTGCTGTTGCAGCAGTTCCGACATCACAACCCTTTCCGGCGGCGAGACTGAATGATAGCCGGTCATCAGGGCCGGGCGTTTGCAGGCTGCGCCGATGCTAGAATGAGAACAGTTCCTATTTGGTGCCACCGTGACTCTGAACAACCTGCCAAGGCGCAACCCGGCCATCGTGGAATCCGTGGAGGATCTCAGCCCCAACGACAACATCTCCCGGCGGCTGCGCGAACTGGGTTTCGTGGCCGGAGAACAGGTGCAAGTTGTCGCCGAAGGCCCCTTGGGCCGCGAGCCCTTGCTGGTGCAGGTGGGTTTCACCCGCTTCGCACTGCGTCGTTCGGAAGCGGCCCGGGTCAGGCTGCAGGCCGCGGAGTCAGGCGCGTGACCCCCCCGGCGCCGCTGCGGCTGGCCCTGATCGGCAGCCCAAACTGCGGCAAGACCGCGCTGTTCAACCAACTGACCGGCAGCCGGCAGAAGGTCGCCAATTACGCCGGCGTCACCGTCGAGCGCAAGGAAGGGCGCCTGCAGAGTGCCAGTGGACGCCACTACGCCGTGCTGGACCTGCCGGGCGCCTACAGCCTGCATGCGGCCAGCCTGGACGAAGCCATCACCCGCGACCTCTGCCGGGGCTTCCTGCCGGGCGAGCCGGCACCGGACGTGCTGGTGTGCGTGGTCGATGCCACCAACTTGCGCCTGCATTTGCGCTTTGCCCTGGAAGTGCGCGAGCTGGGCAAACCTATGATCCTGGCGGTGAACATGGCCGATGTGGCGCGCCGTCGCGGTGTCACCATTGATCTGGAATTACTGGAACGCGAGTTGGGCGTGCCCGTGGTGGAAACAGTGGCAGTCAGGCGCAACGGCGCCACGGCGCTGGTCGCGCAGATCGACGGTATGGCCGCACAGCCACACGCCCCGCGCAGGCAACTGGCCGAAGGGGCCGACCTGCACCAGGAAACCCGGCGCCTGTTGTCGGCTGCAGTGAGCATGCCCACACGTACCGCAAAGATCGATGACGCGCTGGACCGCTGGCTGCTGCATCCGGTATTGGGGCTGCTGGCGCTTTCGGTGGTGATGTTCCTGATCTTCCAGGCTGTCTATGCCTGGGCCACCCCCTTGATGGACCTGATTGAAGCGGGCACCGCCTGGCTGGGCACAAGCGTGGGCGCGGCCTTGCCGCCAGGGCCGCTCAACAGTCTGCTGGTCAACGGCATCATTGCCGGGCTGGGCGGAGTGGTGGTCTTCCTGCCGCAGATTCTGATCCTGTTCGCTTTCATCCTGGCCCTTGAGGAGTCCGGCTATCTGCCACGCGCGGCGTTCCTGCTGGATCGCATGATGGCTTCGGCCGGGCTGTCGGGGCGTTCCTTCATCCCCCTGCTGTCCAGCTTCGCCTGTGCCATCCCTGGCATCATGGCCACGCGCTCTATCCAGGACCCGCGCGACCGCCTGGCCACCATCCTGGTCGCGCCGCTGATGACATGCTCGGCGCGCCTGCCCGTGTACGCGCTGCTGATCGGCGCCTTCATCCCGCAGAAGCAGGTCTGGGGAGTGTTCAACCAGCAAGGACTGGTGTTGTTTGGCCTGTATTTCGCCGGCGTTGCCAGCGCATTGCTGGTGTCGTGGGTGATGAAGAAGTGGCGCCGCGACAAAAGCGAGCATCCGCTGCTGCTGGAGCTGCCTTCCTACCGCATCCCGCATCCGCGCGACCTGCTGATCGGGCTTTGGGAACGCGCGTGGATCTTCCTGCGCCGCGTCGGTGGCATCATCCTGGCGCTCACCATCCTGCTGTGGTTCCTGCTTTCGTTCCCGGCCGCGCCGCTTGACGCCACCATGCCAGCGATTGACTACAGCTTCGCCGGACGTATCGGCCATGCAATGACCGCGCTCTTCGCGCCCATCGGCTTCAACTGGCAGATCTGCATCGCGCTCATCCCCGGCATGGCCGCGCGTGAAGTGGCCGTGGCCTCGCTGGCCACCGTCTACGCGCTGTCGGCAGCAGATGACGACGCGGCTGCGCAGGCGCTGACCCCGTTGATTTCCGATGGCTGGTCACTGGCCACCGCCTTGTCGCTGCTGGTGTGGTTCATCTATGCGCCAATGTGCATTTCCACCCTGGCCACGATCAAGCGCGAGACCAATTCCTGGAAGCAGATGTCGTTCGCCACCCTCTATCTGTTCGCGCTGGCCTACGGCGCGTCGTTTGTGACCTACCAGGTCGCGGTACTGCTGGGGGCAGGGTGAGCACGTCGCTGCTGCTGCAATACGCAGTCATTGCCCTGGCCGTGCTGCTGAGCACGTGGGTGGTGGCTAAAAAGCAGTTTCCAGGGGTGGTGCGCAAACTGCGCGTGGCCCTGGCCTTGCCGCTGCTGCGCGAAGGCAAGCCGGCATGGTTGCGGGCCATCGGCAAATGGCTGTCGCCCGTCACTCAGTCGGGCGATTCAGCCTGTGGCGGCTGCGATGGCTGCGGGCCCACACCTCGCAGCGGACAGTAACAACACGAGCTGCCGCAGGAGCTGCGACACGGCAACACGGCAACACGGGCTGACGCGCGCACGCCGTGCTTGGCTGGTTGCAGCTGACGCGGCGGCTGGAGGGACGCAGGGGAGGCGTTGGCCGGCCTAGTGATCCCGGCGGGCGCGTACGACCTTGAGGTCGTTGCGAGGCACGGCTTCCACGGCCAGGGTGAATGTGCGTTCCTCGTTGAGCTGCATGGCCCCCACACCCACTACATGACGCGCGATCTCGTCACCACGATCATTGCGGATGGTCAGCACCACCGTGTATTCCCAGGGAGCACCATCGGGTGGATGGCGCACCGTGCCCTGCACGCGCAGGGGCACAATGGTTTCTGCAGCGCGCTTGGCAGTAGCTGCGGCCTCATCAAAGCGCAGGTGATGCTTGCACGCCGGACAGACGCTCGCGCTCTCCAGAATGGTGGTCTTGCAGTGCGGGCAGCTGCGTGTCGCGCCCGCCGTGCCGGGACGCGGCGTGCTCATGAAGCGGCGTCGTTGCCTGCATCCTTGGAGCCGCTGGATTTGGAAGCGGTGGTCTTGGTCTCGTCCCAGCCGAAGTCGGCCTGGCCGCGCATGCGGGAACCGGCAGCGACGGTCAGGGAACCGGCTTTCAGATCGCCGATGATCACCCCCGAGCTCAACAGCTCGACGCGGGAGGCGGATTCGATATTGCCCTCAAGTTCGCCGGCGATGGTGACTTTCTTGGCACGAACGCTTCCATTTACTTTCGCGCCGGTCTCGATGGTGAGATCGCCCTGCACGTTGACATCACCCTTGAATTTCCCGGCGATGCGGATGTGCCCGGAACCCTCGATCTTGCCTTCGATGGTCAGATCGGCGGCAATCAGCGATTCCTTGAGTTCGCGCTCGTTGCTGGCCACAGCGGGACGCGGTAGCGCCGTCGTGGTGGGCGAGAAATCGGCGGCCACGGGAGTCTCGCGCAGGGTCAGGGGCTCAGGCGGCAGCGGGGTAGAGTCCTTGCGTGTGGGACTCTGATCCTTCCAGATAGACATTGGCATGTGCTCCAGCAAAATACGGGATCGCGGACTATCGCCGCCTGGACACGTTCGTGCTGTGACCTGGCGCACCAAATGCCCGTGCGGCGAGTACTTGGGCGGGGGAGATCAGGTAAATCCTAGGCTGGGCATACCTCGCTGCCCGCCTGTTGTGCGATGCGTGCCTCACGGCTACATGCGGAAGACACCGAATTTTGCTGGCTCGATCGGCGCGTTCAGCGATGCCGAGATTGCCAGGCCCAGCACCCGGCGGGTGTCTGCCGGGTCGATGATGCCGTCGTCCCACAGACGTGCGGTGGCATACCACGGGCTGCCCTGCGATTCATATTGCTCCCGTAGTGGGGCCTTGAACGCTTCTTCTTCTTCATTCGACCACGGTCTGCCGGAGGCCTCGATGCCGTCGCGGCGCACGGTCGCCAGCACGCTGGCGGCCTGTTCGCCGCCCATTACGCTGATTCTTGCGTTGGGCCACATCCACAGGAAACGCCCGCCGTAGGCGCGCCCGCACATCGCGTAATTGCCGGCGCCGAAACTGCCGCCGATGACCACAGTGAACTTCGGCACCGACGAGCAGGCCACGGCCGTGACCATCTTGGCGCCGTCCTTGGCAATACCGGCGTTCTCGTACTTCCTGCCGACCATGAAGCCGGTGATGTTCTGCAGGAACACCAGCGGGATGCCGCGCTGGTTGCATAGTTCGATGAAATGCGCGCCCTTGAGCGCACTTTCGGCAAACAGGATGCCGTTGTTGGCGATGATCCCGACCGGGTAACCGTGCAGATGGGCGAAGCCGGTAATCAGGGTCTTGCCGTAGCGCGCCTTGAATTCGTCGAAGCGCGAGCCGTCGACAATGCGGGCGATGACTTCGCGGATGTCGAACGGGCGGCGGGTGTCCTTCGGCACGATGCCATACAGTTCGTGGGCCGGGTGCAGCGGTTCTTCGGCGGGCTTCACGGCCAGCGCAACGGTCTTGCTGCGATTGAGGTTGCCGACCAGGTTGCGTGCAATCTGCAGCGCGTCCC
>JBDSUI010000214.1:0-3327 GCA_039927795.1 Pseudoxanthomonas sp. | reverse complement strand
GCACGCGCGATCGTCGGCGACGGCTGCGAACTGGTGGGATGGATCGCCAATCAAGTGGACCCGCACATGGAACGGCAGGACGAGAATTTCCGGATGCTCGGCGAGCGCATCGCGGCGCCGTGCTGGGGCAGGTTGCCGTGGCTTCCTGACCAGGATGCGGCTCGGCGGTCGCGCGCACTGACCCTGGAATTCGCAGGGCTCCCGTAGAGCGGGGCTTGCCCCGCTGCGCTGAGGACGCAATGTTGGTGGTCGGGGAAAGCAACAAGTTAAGAGCAGCGCATGAAGAGCAGCGCAGCAAGCTACGCTCTACGCGGTAGCCATGGGCAATAAAAAACCCGGCAGCGTGGGGGCTGCCGGGTCGCTGCGCGGGGGGAGGGACCCGCGCAAGTAACTTAGAACCAGGTGTTGCTTACTTGCCCTTGGCGGCCTTGGTCGCCTTGGCCACGGTCGCCTGCGCGGTTTCGCTGGCGGCTTCGAACTGGCTCTTGGCCAACTGGCCGATGGCTTCGTTGGTCTTCAGGGTCAGGCCGATCACTTCCTGGCCGGCAGCGGCGACGCGCTCGGCGTTGTCCTTGGCAATCTGCATGCCCTTCGGCCAGACGGTCTTGTAGGCTTCGCCATCGCGGATCTCGGACAGCTCGCCGAAGAACGCGGTGGTGGCTTCGATGTTCTTCTCGAAGGTCTTCAGCTGCAGGCCGAAGATGGTCTCGGCATTTTCCAGTGCCAGACGGTTGGCGCGCGAAGCGGCGGCCGCGAACTGCTGGGTGAAGTTGGTGAACTGCTCATTCATCTGTGCGGACATGGTGTGTCTCCGGGGTTATAGGGGTCTTACGACTTTGTTGCAGTGCAATATACAGAGGCTAATGTTGCATTGCAACAACACGCGTGTGGAAGCCGCCGAACAGTCAGGATCTGTTTAGGATCAAATGCTTGTCTTGGCCGGGAGCCGGGAGCCGGGAGCCGGGAGCCGGGAGCCGGGAGCGCGAGTTGAGCGCATGCGCATCGCGAGGCGGTAGCAGGAGTTGGCAACCAGTCCGGGGTTGGCGTGGAATCTGCCGAACCGGTGTCAGGGCCCCCGGTAGCGGCAGCCGGACGTGCAGGTCTCGTGGATCACGATCTCGCACAGGGCTGGCAACACCGGCTTGAGCCGTTCCCAGACCCAGATCGCCAGCCGTTCGCTGGTGGGGTTCTGCAGGCCTTCAATCTCGTTGAGATAGTGGTGATCCAGTTGCTCGTAAATGGGCTGGAACGCGGCCTTGAGGTCTCCGAAGTCCATGACCCAGCCGGTGTCGGCACCGGGCTCGCCACTCACCCGCACTTCAATGCGGAACGAATGGCCATGCAGGCGCGCGCACTTGTGCCCAGGCGGAACGTTGGGCAGCCGGTGCGCGGCTTCCAGGGTGAAGATCTTGAAGATATCCATGGGACTCATTGTAGGGGTGGAGAAGCGAAAACGAAGGCGCAACGATCGGCGGTAAATTTCACGCGTTGTCATCCCGGAACGCCAGGACCGAACTTTCGGTGAGAAGGTGTTCCTGCGTCCGGATTGCGACGGCCGGCTTGGGTCCGGGCGTTCGCCGGGATGACGCTCCTGACTTGATTGCCGTTGACTCACGTTTCGCGATACAAAAAAAGGCTGGCCCGAAGGCCAGCCTTTTCTAACGACAACTGTGCAGCTCAGCGTGCCGGACGCGCACCCTGGCGGTACGGGTTGGGGCTGCGGGCGTCGCGCTGCCCACCGGCAGGCGCGCCTGCAGCACCCGTGCGCTGCTTCGGACCGGCATGCGCATGGCGCGGTGCATCGGCGTGCGGACGACGCGCGGTGCTGGCACGACGCGGGGCATTGTTGCCGCCCGGACGCTCGTTGGGCGGGTTGTCGTTGCCCCAGCGGATCGGACGCGTCGGCTCGAAGCCGGGCACGTCGCGGATTTCCACATCACGCTTCAACATGCGGGTGATCGCACGCAGCAACTTGGCTTCGTCCTGGGCCACCAGCGAGATCGCTTCGCCCTGTGAGCCGTTGCGGCCGGTGCGGCCGATGCGGTGCACATAGTCTTCGGCCACCATAGGCAGGTCGAAATTGATCACCGTCGGCAGCTGGTCGATATCGATGCCGCGCGCGGCGATGTCGGTGGCGACCAGTACATTGATGCGGCCGGCCTTGAAGTCTTTCAGTGCACGCAGGCGCGCACCTTGGCTCTTGTTGCCGTGGATTGCCGCGACCTTGATCCCGGACTGCTCCAGGAACTTGGCCAGCTTGTCGCAGCCGTGCTTGGTGCGACCGAAGACCAGCGCCTGCTTGCGCGAATCAACCGCCAGCAGGTGCAGCAGCAGGTCGCGCTTGCGCGGACCATCGACCGGATGCACGCGGTGGCTGATGGTGTCGGCCACGGTATTGCTGGGGGTAACCTGGATCTGCTTGGGATCATGCATGAACTCCAGCGCCAGCTTCTTGATGCTGTCGACAAAGGTCGCCGAGAACAGCAGCGTCTGCCGGTTCTGCTTGGGCAGTTTGGCCAGGATGCGCTGAATGGCCGGCAGGAAGCCCATGTCGAGCATGCGGTCGGCTTCGTCCAGCACCAGGATCTCGATGCCCGACAGGTCCACGTTGCGGCGGTCCATGTGGTCGATAAGACGACCCGGGGTGGCCACGATCAGGTCCACGCCACGACGCAATGCGTCCTGCTGTGGGCCCATGCCGGCGCCGCCGTAGATGGTCGTGCTGGGGATGCGCAGGTACTTGCTGTAGTCACGCAGGCTGTCGTGCACCTGCACGGCCAGCTCGCGGGTCGGGGCCAGGATCAGCGCGCGCGGTTTGCGCACGCCGTTGACGGCCTGCGGCGAAGTGCCCAGGTGCTGCAGCAGCGGCAAGCCAAACGCGGCAGTCTTGCCGGTACCGGTCTGCGCGCCGGCCATAAGGTCGTGGCCGGCCAAGGCCAGCGGAATGGCCTGGGTCTGGATGGGGGTGGGGGTGTCGTAACCCTGTTCGGCCAAGGCGCGCAGCAGGAAGGGCGAAAGCCCGAGTTTTTCAAAAGACATGCAAAGAAGCTCCAGTATTTCAATCCAGACGACCTCAAACGCCCACGCAAGGCGCGGACGGCAAAGACCAGCTGAGGATCGAGGTATTACCCGAAGCGTTCCCGATGAACCGCGCTACGAGGAATGAATGCGGCCGGCACCAAAGTGGCGTGGCCGTATTTGCAAGGCGAATGGCGTCGGAGTGGGGGCGGGCGCATCGGTCTGCTAAAGAGACCTGAGGCGCCGGCGATCCCGAAGGGAAACGGACGGCCGCTTGCAAACGGGGCGTACTGTAACCCATTGGACGGG
>JBDSUI010000213.1:0-12793 GCA_039927795.1 Pseudoxanthomonas sp. | reverse complement strand
GCGGAATGTCGTGCTTCCAGTGCGGCCTCCACTGCGTCCGTCCCAGTACCACTCAATCGATGGGCCATTGGATTATCCCGGGCAAACCGGCCACGCCCGCTGCAGGTATGCAGCGCAGGCCCGTTGGTCAGGCGATGTCGCGGTAGTAGGCCATTACTTCGCCCTTGACCTTGATGGTCATGGGATTGCCGCGCCGGTCCTTGGACTTGCCAACCTGCACCCGGATCCAGCCTTCACTGACGCTGTACTCCTCGACATTGTCGCGCTCCACGCCGTTGAAGCGGATGCCGACCCCGCGGTCAATGGCGGCCTCGTCATGGAACGGGCTGGCCGGATTGATGGCGAGGTGGTCGGGAGGCGTATCGGACATGGTGGCTCTGCAGTCTGGCTGGGGCGGGAGCGAAGGATAAACGCCTGCGCCGCTTTAGTCTTGCCGCATGCTCGCTGGCAAGGCAGTGGCCGCGCGGGGATGCTGGCGCGGACAACGCCCGGACCAGGCACGGTGGTAACTTCCTCAGTCGCGTTGCTGGCTGGCCTGCGCGCGTGCGTTGCGGATCACCGCCCGCATCTGTTCTCGGTCAAGGTGGCGTGAGATGGGGATCACCCCCAGCTGCAGCGCGCGTGCACGCATCGCCGCGGTAATGTCGTAATGCGCGCCACTGGGCCGGTCCTGGAAGGCGTGTCGCGGCACACCCAGTTGCGCGGCCATGGCATGCAGTTCGTCCAGGCCGTCGGCCATCAGGTGCGCCCAGCGGTGGCCGCGCCACAGGGTGATCGCATCGTCGACATAGACGCTCATGTTCCGAGTCTTCCACATTTTGCCGGCGCCGCGAACCCCACAGCCCGCTGGTAGTCAATCGCAAGGAAAGCCTTTCCAAGCCTGCCTGCAAGCGCCACTATCTGCAGCCGCACCGCGATTCCCGGCCCCACCCATGCCTGACAATGAAGCCGACTACGGCGACCACGAAGCAGATCCGCAGGACGCTGAAGATATTGGCGAACTGACCAGCGAGTCGCTGGCCTGGCAGTTGTTGCTGCTGGTCAACCCCGGCGATGAAGACACCGCGATGCGACAATTCGCGACCTACCAGGACGCAGTCGCCGAGTCTGGCGAAGAAGTCGACCCGGTCTGGTTGTTGAAAGATGCCATTGACTGGAGCTCCGGCTTCTTCGTCGACTGGAAGGACACCGAAACCTTTATCGACAGCGTCAACGAGCTGGTGCGGCGCTGGAACCTGGAAATAGACTGGGGTGGGGAACCCTCGGAAGAGGAGTTCCTGGCGGGCACCGACATCCCCGCCCTGATGTCCACCGCCTACGATCGCCTGCGCGAGCGCGGCTACACCTTGTGGACCTGGGACACCGGCAGTGACAGTTTTGGTGGCTGGATCACCCTGAGCCGCGACGACGAAGCCATGCGCGTGGTCGCGGTGGCCATGAATATCGAATTGCGTCCGGGCAGCGATTCGTTCTGAGTGCCCTCAGTTGGAGCGCGCTGCTTGCAGGCGCGCGTTGAAGGAGCCGCACGGGATTAGGGCAAGCCGGCTCCTGCAGTCCGTCACTCTTTTCGTCATCGCCTACCTAAACGGGCTTGCTCATGGTAGTGCTCCTCAGCGGAAAGTCCGAACACCCAACGTGTCCGGTGTTCGCGTTGTTGAAGAGCCGTCGTTAACCGATTGCGACTGCTGATGCCGCCTGTTTTCACGCCCCGCTGCCGATCCAGCCGCGCGGGGCTGTCAGCTCTTGCGCAGGCGCGGCTTGAACGGGCCTGCGCAGCGGATATGTGACTCGATATGCATGCGTGCCAACTCGACATAATTGGCCTTCGGCCCGCTGCCGTTGCCATGCACTTCGCCCAGGTACTCGCCGTCGGCCCATACCTTGCCCAGCCACTGGGCCTGATCCTCGCCGATGGTCAGTGACACCGTGTAACGCATGTCCTTGTCATCAAGATTCTTGCAGCCGTAGACCATGGGGAACTGGGCGGTAAACATGCTGTCTTCGGACAGCCTGGTCAGGTGTTGGCGGGTGCGGTCCATGATCTTCTTGCGTGCGTGTTCCACCACCGTATCGACGGCGTTGCGCACGTACTCGGAGCGGTCCATGAAGAAACCGATGGCTTCGGCCGGGGTGTAGGCGTTTTTCTTGATCCAATCGGTGAATGCGACCTCCAGCTCCACCGAGCCGGCCTTCAGCTTCTGATTCATGCGTTGCGACCTCCTGTACTGGCGCGCTGGATCCCTGCAAGCCATATTCCGGCAGGCGCGACCAAAATGAGCCGCGATTGTGTGAAAGCATTGGTTAACAGCGTGCGAGCACACGTCACCCCGCGCGCGCCGCTCTGGCGCCGATCCACACCATTCGCTGCGAGCGGTGTTGCATGATATTGGGCCTGTCGCCGCAAGGTGTCGGCCCCTGTCTGGCCCGCAGAACTTAAGCGCGTATCGGCCGTCACAATGGGCCTCGACTACGGCGTGCATCCAGCGGCCTGCACGAAGCGGGCGGCCTGAGCAAGGTCTGAACCACACGATTCTGTTCGTGATTGGCTTGTAGCAGAAGCTATGGCCAAGAGGCTAGACGTGCTCTAGTTCCAATTCCCTGCGGAAAGCGTGGTTCGACAGGCGCACCACGAACGGGATTTGATGGGTCAGCTGTTTCCTGTTCGCCGTCGATTGTTCACAGGCTCCCTAAGGGGTGGCGTAGACGGTCCGCAAATCCATGCGGCCCAGGTCCATGCGTCCCCGCAAGCGCACTTCGGCTCCTGGTAGAGCCCACGGCCAAACTGTGTGCCGCGGCCTAGGCCAGCTACGCAATCAATCAGCGGGCATGCTGAGGTCGCTTTTCAGTTCCCTGCGTATCCAGTCGTCGAGCATGCGTTTCTCGTATCGCAGCGGATCGCTTTGGCGCGCGGTGCTGCCCCTGGACAGGAAACTGACGTCGACCAGCTTGCGTTCGCCCTGGTCCATGACCTGACCGTGGGCGCCGTAACGCACAAAGGAAAAACGCATGCTGGGTGGGTACAGATCACGCACGATGCGCACATCCTGGGCGCTGGAATCATGCCATGGCTCGTAGTCACCAGCCCGCTTGATGTCGGTGATATTGAATTCAATGCGTTGTCCTGCCGGCAGCGCTTTGCCGGCGCGCACGCGCAGGTAGTCGGCCAGCTGCAGCACCCAGTTGCCGCGCTCTGCTTCCCAGCGGTTGCCGCTGTAACGCAGTTCGGTGAAACCGGACGGGTCGCCCCACGACACATTGACCGGCCCGTCCACCGGCAAGCTGCGTGGCACGTCCGGATCGGTGACGTTGGCTGGTCTGGCGGCAAGCGGCGCCGCCATCAGCAGGGAGACCAGCAGTACCAACGCCAGGGCGGGGGCTCTCATTTTTCAATCTCCCCGGGCCTGGAACAGCAGTTTGTCCGCTTTGACCGTGCGTGCGCTGCCGCAGAGTGCTGCATTCGGTTCATGGGCTGTCGCCTCAGTCGGCACGCCCTGCTTCCGGCCCTTGCCGCTGCAACGGGTCGGGAAATGCAGTGCCCTGTTCGGTGAATGCCAGCGCGAGAGAATTCAGGCAATGGCGCTCGCCGGTGGGTGGTGGTCCATCCGGAAACACATGGCCCAGGTGACTGTCGCAGCGCGCGCAGACGATTTCGGTACGGATCATGCCGTGGCTGATATCGCGAATGGTCTTGACGTGGCTGTCGTCGTAAGGCTGGAAGAAGCTCGGCCAGCCTGTGCCGGAATCGAACTTGGCGCTGGAGCGGAACAGCGGCAGGCTGCACAGGCGGCAGGTGTAGACGCCTTCGAGCTTGTTGTCGAGGAATACGCCGCAAAACGCGGCCTCGGTACCGTGTTCCAGCAAGACCCGCCGCTCTTCGCTGTTGAGCGAGGCAATCAAGGTCTGGCGTTCCGCTGGACTGGGCGGGGAAAGATCGAATGCGCTCATTTTGATTCCTCAACGGATGTAACGGAGATTGTGCAGAAAACTGGAGTCACGAAGGGCGAACGCACGCTGGCGACGCGACAGGATTGGACAAGCTGTTTGTGGAAGATGGGGTTTGGGCGCGCGCATTTCCATAGCGGTACGGGATGCCGCATCGATGCCGAAATAACCAGGCTGTGCATGATTGCACTGAATGCAGCGCTGAGCCCGCCTGGCGTCACCCCGTGGAAATCGGCCAGGTGCATAAAAAGGGGACGACCTAAGTCGTCCCCTTCCGGTGATGCGTGAGCGACGACGAGGACGCTTACGGCATCAGGACCTTGTCGATCACGTGGATCACGCCATTGCTCTGGTAAACGTCAGCGGTGGTCACGTTGGCCACGTTGCCTTTGGCATCGGTGAGGGTGATGCCATTGCCAGCGGCCTTGGCGGTCAGCGCTTCGCCCTGCACCGTCTTGACCGTGGCCGTGCCCCCGCCGGCAGCGATGAGCTCGCTGAGTGCCGCAGCATCAATCTTGCCGGACACCACGTGATAGGTCAGTACCTTGGACAGGTCGGCCTTCATCTCCGGCTTCAGCAGGGTGTCGACGGTGCCTGCCGGCAATGCATCGAAGGCCGCGTTGGTCGGAGCGAATACGGTGAACGGGCCGGCGCCTTTCAGCGTATCAACCAGACCGGCGGCCTTGACCGCAGCCACCAGCGTGGTGTGGTCCTTGGAATTGACCGCGTTGTCGATGATGTCCTTGTCGGCAAACATTTCGGCGCCGCCGACCATGGGATTGGTGGCGGGCATGGCGGCCTCAGGCTCAGCAGCAGCCATCTCGGGGGCCGGGCTTGCGGCACGGGTGGCCATCTGGCTGTCGGCATCCTGTTTGGGTGCACACGCGGCGGACAGGCTGGCGGCGAGTATTGCAAGGGCGAGCAGACTCTTCTTCATGGGTGACTCCGGTAAGTTGGTGGGTGAGGACCGCAGCGACAGGCGCAAGTTGGCCTGGATGCCGCCGGTTCGAAGTGCTTACGCAGGTTTGCGCCGCGCGGATGCATCACACAAAACTAACGTTTCAGGCCCTGCGGCTTGATCGATGTCCCCGCGACCCCATCTGTTGCGGCATCCCTACCTTTTCCGAACTCGAGGCCACCATGTCGCAGCCCGTCAAAATCGATTTCGTTTCCGATATCGCCTGTCCGTGGTGCGCCGTCGGCCTGCGGTCGCTGGAAGAAGCCATGGCGCGAATCGAAGGTCTGCAGGTGGAGCTGCATTTCCACCCCTTCGAGCTGAACCCGCAGATGGGCGCAGAGGGCGAGGATGCGGTTGAACACCTCACCCGCAAGTACGGCATCAGCGCCGAACAGGCCGCAGAGAATGGCGAGGCCATTCGCGCGCGTGGCGCCAGCCTGGGTTTCGAGTTCCGCATGGACCAACGCCGCCAGGTCTACAACACCTTCGATGCGCATCGCCTTCTGCACTGGGCGGGGCTGCAAAGCCAGGAGCGCCAGCTTGCGCTCAAGCATGCTTTGTTGCGGGCGTACTTCAGCGAAGGCCAGAACGTATCCTCAACCGAAGTGCTGGTGCGCTTGGCCAACGAATCCGGTCTGGACGGCGAGCGGGCGCGCATGCTGCTGGCTACGGATGAATACGTCCAGGCCGTGCGCGACCAGGAACGTTTCTATAGCGAACAGGGCATCAATGCGGTGCCGTCGGTGATCCTAAATGACCGTCACTTGATCCAGGGCGGCCAGCCGGTTGAGATGTTCGAACAGGCCCTGCGCCAGGTGTCGGGCCTCGCCGGAACCCCCGACAGCGCTGCGCACTGACGTACTCACCACGCGGTTTGCGTACAGGACCGGCTGGGCATCGAAATGAAGGCGTGTAACCTCATTGCGTTGCCCCCCACGTCCAGTTGTCGCTCTCACAAGCAACGCGTAACCGGCTGAAAGAGGGCAACGCGCAGCGCAAAAGATCCTGTAGCAAAGGCTGCCGGGCCGGAGGCGGCTCAGTGTGCGGCGATGGTAGGCTTGGCTTCAAACCTGCGTGCGTAGCCACGCTCGTCGGCCACGCGCTCCACCTCCACATCGGCCACGTCAGGTGCGCCATAAACCGCATAGGCGATGCTGCCGTCGTCGCGTTGACCGACCTGATGCAGGCGATAACGTGGTCGTCCGCTGCCGCTGTTTTCCGGGTAATGCACGGGTGGCTGGCTACCATCCAGATCCATTTCGCTGTTGTCGACTACGCCACCGATGAACAATGCACGCATTCCGGTTCTCCTATTCAGAGGAAGACGTCCTCAGCTGAAGCGAGCATCGCAAACGGCTTGTTGGGTTTCTATGAAACTGGCGTTGTATTTGCGGCAAGTCGGCGTGAAAAGTGCAGTCGGTGTCACCAGACACTTCACAAGCAAGTGCTCATTTGAGCAGCGGAACCAATGCGTTCCACACATGGTCGCGCAATTTCGGCTGCGCCGAGGCGACCGGATGCAGGTTGTCGGGCTGGAAGTTGGCCCGATCCAGCGCGATGGGTTCCAGCAGGAACGGGAGGAACGCGGTCTTGTGCAGTTTCGACAGCTCGCTGAAGTTGTTTGCGAATCCTTGCGTGTAGTCGCGTCCCAGGTTGGGCGGCATGCGCATGCCCACCAGCAGCACCTTGGCGCCTGACGCCTGCGACAGGGTGATCATGCGTTGCAGATTGTCGCGGGTCTGCGCCAGCGGCAGGCCGCGCAAGCCGTCATTGGCGCCCAGTTCGATCACCACCACGGCCGGTTTGCTGCGTTTCAGCTCCGCGGTGATGCGCGACACGCCACCTGCCGTGGTTTCACCACTGATGCTGGCATTGACTATTCGCCAGCCAGGCTGGGTCTTGCTGAGGCGGTCGGACGTCAGCGCCACCCAGCCCTGCGGGGCGCTGAGTCCATAGGCGGCGGAAAGCGAATCACCCATCACCAGGATGGTGCGTGCAGGCTTGGCGGTCGTGGCCTTGGCGTGCGCGGTCTGCGCCGAAACGGCCGGTGCCAGTGCCGCCAGCATCAGCATCACAAGCGCCGTGGCACATTGAACCGGGGCGCGCCAGCCCGCATAACCTGAAGTCATCCCGCGTCTCCGATGCATTACCAAGGACCATCATGGCCGACTCCACCGAACTGCGCGCTGAAGTTGCGCGGCCGAAACCGCGACCTGTCCTGCAAGTCAAGGCGCTGGGCAAGCGCGTGCCGCTGCCTTCTGGCGAGCTGACCATCCTCAGTGGCGTGGGTTTCGAGATTGGACATGGCGATACGGTCGCCATTGTCGGCGCGTCGGGTTCGGGCAAGAGCACGCTGCTGTCTCTGCTTGCCGGCCTGGACAGTCCCAGTGACGGCAGTGTGGTCCTGGATGGGGAGGCATTGTCCAGCCTGGATGAAGATGGGCGTGCGCGCGTGCGCGGCGAAAAGGTCGGCTTCGTGTTCCAGAGTTTTCAACTGCTACCGTCGCTGACGGCGATGGAAAACGTGATGCTGCCGCTGGAACTGCGTGGTGATGCGGATGCCGAAAGCCCCGCAAGAGAGATTCTGCGAAAGGTGGGCCTGGGCGAACGCCTGGGCCACTACCCGCGCCAGCTTTCCGGTGGCGAACAGCAGCGCGTGGCCCTGGCCCGCGCCTTCGTGACCCGGCCCGCGCTGCTGTTTGCTGACGAGCCCACCGGCAATCTCGACACGCATACCGGCCAGGCGATCATCGAACTTCTGTTCGCGCTGAATGCGAAAGCCGGCACCACCCTGGTGCTGGTGACCCACGATGAACACCTGGCCGAACGCTGCGGGCGCATCCTGCGCCTGGACAGCGGCGCGCTGGTCGATGACGTGGTGGTCTGTGACGCATCGGGCAACAACGCATCAACCAACAACGCATCGACCAACAGCGCACCGCTCGGTGCAGGCACCGCTGCATGAAGACGCTGCGCATGGCCTGGCGCCAGCTGCTGCGCGACGTCGCCGCGGGCGACATCCGCATCCTCTTCGCTGCGCTGGTGCTGGCGGTGGTCGCGGTGACCGCGGTCGGCTTCGTCACTGACCGCGCCGGCCGCGCGCTGGCCATCGAGGCCAACCGCCTGATGGGCGGCGACGTGGTGATCCGGGCCGATGCACCGATCACTGGCACCCTTCGCGAGGCGGCCGCTGCCACCGGCTTGCGTCGCACCGAAACCCTCAGCCTGGACAGCATGATTCGCGCCGGTGAGCAGTTGCGGCTGGGCGACCTGCGCGCGCTGGGGGAAGGCTTCCCGCTGCGCGGCAGCTTCCGGATTGTGGAGGCAGCCGATCCGGTCGAACACGAGGCGAAGGGCATTCCTGCGCCTGGTACGGTGTGGATCAGCCAGTCCGGTGCCGAGACCCTGGATGCAAAACTTGGCGACCGCATCGGCATCGGTGACATCGAACTCACCCTGGCTGCGCTGGTGGTGCAGGAACCCGATGCGTCGCTGGACTACTTCAACGTCGCGCCCAAGGCTTTTCTCAACCTGGCCGACCTGCCCGCCACCGGACTGGTGCAGCCGGGCAGCCGTCTGGGTTACCGCATCGTGGTCGCCGGCGACGCCGCTGCGGTCGAACGCTTCGTGGCCGTGGCCCGTCCGGCATTGGGCCGTGGGCAACGTCTGGAGACCATCCAGGACGCGCGTCCGGAAGTGCGCTCGGCGCTGGATCGGGCCGGGCGTTTCCTGGGTCTGGCCGCTTTGGTGTCGGTGGTGCTGGCGGCGGTTGCGGTGGCCATGGCCGCGCGCCGCCACAGCGAGCGTCATCTTTCCGGCACCGCCGTGATGCGCTGCCTCGGCGCCAGCCAGCGCACGCTGGTGGGCATCCATGTCGGAGAGCTGGTATTGCTGGGACTGATCGCCTGCAGCGTGGGCGTGCTGATCGCCTTCGGTCTGCAATGGGCCATTGGCAGCTGGCTGCAGGCGGAAATGAAGGTCTCCATTCCGCCCGCAGGCTGGCTGCCGGCCGTGCAAGGCTATGCCGTGGGGCTGGTGGTGTTGCTGGCGTTTGGCGCACCGCCGGTGCTGGCCTTGCGGCGGGTGCCGGCGCTGCGGGTCCTGCGTCGTGATCTGGATCCGACTGAACCCAGCGCATGGCTGGTTGCCTTGACCGGGTTTGTCGGCCTTGGCGCGCTGCTGTGGTGGAAGGCGGGGTCGGCCTCCCTGGGCACGGCGATGCTGCTCGGCATTGGCGGCACTCTGGCAGTGCTGGCGCTGCTGGCCTGGTTGATGATCCTGCTGGTGCGCAAGTTGCGTTCGCGCCTGCGGGGCAGCCTGCGCTACGGACTGGCCAATGTCAGCCGTCGGGCCGGCACCAGCGTGGCCCAGGTTTCGGCGCTGGGCCTGGGCCTGATGGCCTTGCTGCTGCTGACCTTCGTGCGCACCGACCTGCTGGACCGCTGGCAGCTTTCGCTGGCGGCCGATGCGCCCAACCGTTTCATCATCAACGTGCAGGAAGACCAGCAGGTGGCGGTCAATGCCTTCATGGCCGAGCAGAAGATCGCGCCGCCCACGCTGTATCCGATGATCCGGGGTCGGCTGGTCTCGCTCAATGGCAAGCCGGCCAGCGGCGCGGACTACGCCGGCGATGACGAAGCGAAGCGTCGCGCCGAACGCGAGTTCAACCTCTCGGTCGCGTCGTCGCTGCGCGATGACAATAAAGTCACTGCTGGCAAATTCTGGGGCGACCGGGTGCCGGCCGCGCCGGAGCTGTCGGTCGAAGAACGCTTTGCCGAACAGCTGGGCTGGAAAGTCGGCGACCGGGTCGCGTTCGATATCGCGGGCCAGGCTTTCGAGGGCAGGATCACCAGCCTGCGCAGTGTGGACTGGGAAAGCTTCCGGCCCAATTTCTTCGTCATCGCCTCACCCGGATCCATGCAGGATTATCCGGCCAGCTACATCACCGCCGTCAGCGTGCCGCCCACCCAGACGCGCTTCACCGCGCAGTTGGTGGAACGCTTCCCCAACCTGTCGGTCATCGATGTGGATGCAGTGCTGAAACAGGTCCGCAGCACGGCCGACCAGGTTTCGACCGTCGTCCAGGTGGTGTTCTGGTTCTCGTTGGCGGCCGGACTGCTGGTGCTGCTGGCGGCGGTCAGCGCCAGCCAGGACGAGCGCCTGCTGGAAGGCGGGGTGATGCGCGTGCTCGGTGGCAGTCGCAGGCAGCTGCGCCTGGCCCAGGCCTCGGAATTCGCGGCCATCGGCCTGCTTTCTGGCCTGGTCGCGGCCATCGCGGCGTCGGTCCTGTCGGGCGTGATTGCCACCCAGGTGTTTGACCTGCCGTGGAAGGCGAATTGGTCACTGGCGGTGATTGGTGGCGTGCTGGGCATGCTGGCCGCGCTGGGCGCCGGCCTGTTCGCCACACGTCGCGTGCTGGATGCGCCGCCGTCGGTGACTCTGCGCGAATTGCAGGGCTGACCATGCACGCCTCGCCAATGTCGTGGGATACACCCCAGGGCGAAACGGGGCATTCCCCTACAACACGGCGCGGCTTTGCCTGATAGATCACCTTGCGCCTGCCTGCCTAAGCTTGTCGACAAGGGCAAGGAGGCCGTCATGCGCGATGCAAGTGATCGAGGCAAGGAACGAATGCTGGGCCGCCAGCAGACCGACGCGGAACTGATGGTCTGGCGTTGCCTGCGCGGCCGCCGGCTGCAGGAATGCAAATTCCGAAGGCGCCATCGGGCCGGGCCGTTCTACCTGGATTTCGTCTGTCTGGAGCTGGGCCTGATCATCGAGCGCAATGACACTGAAACGCTCCAGCCAAGGCAGCGTCAGACCGATGACTTGCGCACCCTGTATCTGGAACGCCAGGGCTATCGCGTTCTTCGCGTCTGCACGGAGCAGGCATCGGCGCAGGCGTTGCAGGACAGGGGAACAGTGGCGGAGGAGACCGGGTGCCACGTGCGAACTACATCGGCAAAGTAAGCGACGGCGAATTCCGCGGGTAGGTGGCCTGGCTTGACTGGATACCGCTTGCGGCCGCGAATCCACTCGCGAATAGCGTGTTGTCGTAGTGAATGAGCAAGCGGCCGTGCCGCGTCATCGCCTTGAATGCACAGCGATGCACCACTGCGCGGCGGGCCGAGGCGTGCAGGCGGGTTGCGCGGGCTTGCGGCTTGCCGGTTACGGGTCGTGAAATGGTCGGGCGGGTAGAATTACCTCAGATTCTCAACAGGTGAAGCCATTTGGCCGCCAGCCACTCCGACCCCGCCCTCGATTCCCTGTTCCTGCCTTTTTCCAGCCAGCGGCTCGACTTGCCCACGGGCGAGGTGTTGTTCCTGCGCGCGCGCGAAGGCGCTGTGATGCATCAGTTCCCGCGGCTGCAGCTGGTCTGCGAACAGAGCTACAAGCCCTTTGCCGCCGAGCTGGAGCTTGGTGGCCTGCAGGTGGTCGCCGATGCGTCGGCCGACGCCAAACGCTACGCGCTGGTCCTGGTATTGCCGCCGCGCCAGCGCGAGGAAGCACGCGCGCTGTTTGCACGCGCGCTGTCGCTGTGCGCGCCGGGCGGCGTGGTAGCCGCCAGCATCACCAACAATGAAGGCGCGAAATCCGGCGAAGCCGACCTGAAGCAACTGGCCGGGTTGGGCGGCAGCCTGACCAAGAACCACTGCCGCGTGTTCTGGAGCAAGCCGCTGGCTGCCGCGCACGACGCTGACCTGCTTTCTACCTGGAATGGACTGGACGCGCCGCGAAGAATCCTGGACGGACGTTTCCTTAGCCGGCCTGGTGTATTCGCCTGGGACCGTATTGATCCGGCGTCGGCGTTGCTGGCCGAACACCTGCCTGCTGACCTGGCCGGCAAGGGCGCCGATCTGGGCGCAGGCTATGGTTACCTGGCCGCCGAGGTGCTTGCGCGCAGCAGCATGGTGAAGGCGCTGGACCTTTTCGAAGCCGAAGCGCGGGCACTGGATCTGGCCCGGTACAACCTGGCCGAATTCGAGAGCCAGGCCGCGCTGGGCTATCTCTGGCATGACGTGACCACCGGGGTCGACGCGCAGTACGACTTTATCGTCAGCAATCCGCCGTTCCACACGCAAAGCCGCGCGGACCGCCCCGATGTGGGCCGCCGCTTCATTGCGGTCGCCGCCGAAGCACTGAAGCCGGGCGGGCGCCTGTACCTGGTGGCCAATCGCCACCTGCCTTATGAGGCGGTGTTGAATGCAAGCTTCGGCCAAGTGCAGGTGTTGGGCGAGCGCAATGGCTTCAAGGTGATCGAGGCGATCAAGGCCGTCCCCGCCCAGCGTTCTGGCAAGGCCGCGCGATGAAGCTGGTCAAGCACTTGGCCAACCTGGGCTACGGCAGTCGCAAGCAGGTGGCGCTGATGTTCCGGGCCGGCCGCATCACCGATGCCCACGGCGAGGTCATGTACGCCGATGATCCGCTCGACCACGACACCATGCGGGTCGATGGTGAGCCGCTGGATCCAGTACAAGGCCTGTTGATCGCGCTGCACAAACCGGTCGGCTACACCTGTTCGACCAAGGACCCCGGCCGCATCGTCTACGACCTGCTGCCGCCGCGCTATCGGCTGCGCTCGCCTCTGTTATCCAGCGTGGGTAGGCTGGACCGCGACACGAGCGGCCTGCTGCTGTTCACTGATGATGGGGCGCTGCTGCATCGGATCTCCTCGCCCAAGTCCAAGTTGTCGAAGGTCTACGCCGCCACGCTTGCCAATGCGTTGCGTGGCGATGAAGTCGAGCTGTTCGCGAGCGGCACTCTGATGCTGGAATCCGAACAGACCCCATTGCTGCCTGCAGATCTTGAAGTCGTGGATGCGCGCCACGTGCGCCTGACCCTGCACGAAGGCCGCTACCACCAGGCGCGGCGCATGTTCGCGGCGGTCGGCAA
>JBDSUI010000212.1:0-8868 GCA_039927795.1 Pseudoxanthomonas sp. | reverse complement strand
TGGCCAAACCCGGCAAGTGGGGTTCGGATGTTTCCCACCTCAATCTGCACAAGACGTTCTGCATTCCGCATGGCGGCGGCGGCCCGGGCGTCGGGCCCTGCGCGGTGAAATCGCATCTTGCGCCGTTCCTGCCACGCACCCTGTCGTTGCCGTCCATGGGTGCCGGGCAGACTGCCGAAAGCAGCCAAACAGAGGGCAGCGTCGGCATGGTCAGCGCCGCAAGCTTCGGCTCGGCCTCGATCCTCCCGATCTCCTGGATGTACATCACGCTGATGGGCACCGAAGGCCTGCGCAAGGCGACCCAGGTGGCCCTGCTCAATGCCAATTACATCGCCAAGCGGCTCGCCCCGCACTACGAGACCCTGTACACCGGCCGCAACGGCCTGGTTGCGCACGAGTGCATCCTTGACCTGCGTCCGTTGAAGGACGCCACCGGCATTGGTGCCGAGGACGTCGCCAAACGCCTGATCGATTTCGGTTTCCACGCGCCCACGCTGAGTTTTCCAGTGGCAGGCACCTTGATGGTCGAGCCCACCGAAAGCGAATCGCAGCACGAACTGGATCGCTTCATCGCCGCCATGATCGAGATCCGCAACGAGATCCGCGCGGTGGCAGATGGCCGCCTGGATGCAGAGGACAACCCGCTGAAGCATGCGCCGCATACCGCGACCATGGTCATGGCCAGCGAGTGGACCCATGCCTACCCACGCGAACTGGCTGCATTCCCGCTGGCCACGCTGAAGCTGCAGAAGTACTGGCCGCCCGTGGCGCGCGTGGACAACGTGCACGGCGACAAGAACGTGTTCTGCAGCTGCATTCCGATCAACGAATTCGCAGGCGAAATCGAGGCCTTCAGCGAGCCTGACGTGATGTAGCAGGCGACGTATTCAGCAAGATAAAAGGCCCCGTAAAGGGGCCTTTTTTGTTCCGGCAGCCCACGCAGGCTGCTGCACGCTGGCCGCTGCCCACACCTACCCGGATCGACAGTGGGTTAACACCCGCGCGGTCAGCATGCCTGCTTCCCCGCACTCTCCTCCAGGAACCTGCAATGGCCAGCCCAAAGACCACCAGCCAGCCCGCCGCCCCCGCGCCCACCAAGCAGAAAGGCAACGCCGCGCGCCCATCGGACGATACCCGGGGGCAAGGCGATGAGCTGCAGCAGCAGGCCGGTGGCAGCCACCCGGTGTTGACCACCAACCAGGGCATTCCGGTCAGCGACAACCAGAACTCGCTGCGCGCCACGCCGCGCGGCCCGACACTGCTGGAAGACTTCGTGCTGCGTGAGAAGATCACCCACTTCGACCACGAGCGCATACCCGAGCGCATCGTGCACGCGCGTGGCTCGGCGGCGCACGGCTACTTCGAACTCACCCACTCGCTCAAGCAGTACACAACCGCGAAGATCCTTACCGAGACCGGCAAGCGCACGCCGCTGTTCACCCGCATCTCCACCGTGGCCGGCGGCGCAGGTTCGGTAGACACGCCACGTGACGTGCGCGGTTTCTCTGTGAAGTTCTACACCAGCGAGGGCAACTGGGACCTGGTGGGCAACAACATCCCAGTGTTCTTCATCCAGGACGCAATGAAGTTTCCGGACGTGGTGCACTCGGTGAAGATGGAGCCGGATCGCGCCTTCCCGCAGGCTGCCAGTGCGCATGACACCTTCTGGGATTTCATTTCACTGACCCCCGAATCGATCCACATGATCATGTGGGCGATGAGCGACCGCACCATTCCGCGTTCATTGCGCACCATCGAGGGCTTTGGCGTGCATTCGTTCCGGCTGCTGGATGAAAGCGGCAAGTCGACCTTCGTGAAGTTCCATTGGCGTCCCAAGCTCGGGCTCCAGTCGACGGTCTGGGACGAGGCGGTCAAGCTGCAGGCCGCCGACAACGATTTCCATCGCCGTGACTTGTTCGAATCGATTGAAGCAGGCGACTTCCCCGAGTGGGACCTTGCGGTGCAGTTGTTCACCGAGGAAGAGGCCGATGCGTTTCCCTTCGATCACCTTGACCCGACCAAACTGATCCCGGAGGAACTGGTGCCGTTGCAGGTGATCGGCCGCATGGTCCTGGACCGCTGGCCGGACAATTTCTTCGCCGAGACCGAACAGGTAGCCTACTGCCCGGCAAACATCGTACCGGGCATCGATTTCAGCAACGATCCGCTGCTCCAAGGTCGGCTGTTTTCCTACCTGGATACGCAGCTCTCGCGCCTGGGCGGACCTAATTTCCACCAGCTGCCGATCAATGCGCCGAAGTGCCCGTTCGCGAACCTGCAACGTGATGGCCACATGCAGATGGGCATCCCCAAGGGCCGGGTCAACTACGAACCCAGCTCATTGCAGGCCGACACGCCGCGCGCCAGCGCAAAGGGCTTCCGCAGCCATGCCACGCAAGCCGATGATGGGGCCAAGGGGCGTGTGCGCGCGGAGAGTTTTGCCGATCATTACAGCCAGGCACGCATGTTCTTCCGCAGCCAGACCCCGCCCGAACAAGCGCATATCGCATCGGCGCTGGTGTTTGAATTGTCGAAAGTGGAAACCCCCCATGTGCGCGAAGCCATCGTCGGCCATTTGCGCCACGTCGATGCCAGCCTGGCACAGCGCGTTGCCGACGGTCTGGGCATGGAGACGCTGCCACCGGCGCCGGCGGCTGCGGTGCCGCCTACCGACATGAAGCCATCGCCTGCGCTGCAGATCATCGGCAAGATGAAGGACACCCTGGAAGGACGTTGCGTGGGCATCCTGGTGCATGACGGCTCGGATGCGGCCACCATCAAGGCCTTGCGCGAGGCAGTCGAGGCTGCCGGCGCGCGGGTCAAGATTGTCGCGCCCAAGTTGGGCGGCGCCAAGTTGAGCGATGGCAGCAAGCTGCCTGCCGATGGGCAGCTTGCCGGCACGCCTTCAGTCGTGTTCGATGCGGTTGCGCTGGTGCTTTCTGCAGAAGCCGGCAAGCGGCTGGCCCAGGAAGCGGCAGCGGTCGACTTCGTGCGCGATGCCTATGGCCACCTCAAGGCCATAGCCGCTGACGCTGGCGCGCAAGCCCTGCTCAAGGCCGGCAACGTAGCCAAGGACAAAGCCGTGGTCGACGCGGCCGACACCAAGACGTTTGTCAGCATGGCAAAGACCCGGCAGTGGGATCGTGAGCCGAAGCTGAGGACGCTGGCTTGATTCAGTCGATTGGCGTCGCGCCGGGCTGGCGCGGCGCGAAAGGCAATTGATTGTGCAGGTGGGTCGCGGCCAATGCGGCCTGGCCCACCGCCACTGAAATCTGGTTGAGGCCACTAACCACGTCGCCGATGGCATACAGGCCCGGCACATTGGTCGACTGGTTGCGGTCTACCAGCAGTTCTTTTGTCTCTGACAACTGCGCACCCAGTGCCTCCGCCAGCGCGGCGCTGGTGTCGCAGCCCAGGTAGGGATAGACCGTGTCGAATGCCACAGTCGCATCGCCAATAGTCCAGGTGCAGCGCTGACCGTCAAAGCCGAGCGTGCCGCCGGCAGGCAATAGCTGCACGCCGGCGGCAAGCGCGTCCCGCAGTGCCGGATCCGCGCCATCGTGGCTTTCGTCAAGTGGCAGCAGCCAGACCTGTGATGAGAAGCTGCGTAGGAACGTGCCATGGCTGGCAATGTCCTTCAGCCTTCCATGCACACCGATGCGTGCGTCACTGGCTTCGTAGGCATCGCAGATCGCACACAGCCGCAGCGCGTGGCAGGCTACCGCCTCTTCAACCCAGTCCCCCACTGGCAACTTGTCGGACAGGCCGCTGGCCAGGATCACGCTGTGCGCGCGCCATTGATGCGTGCCCGCAGCAAGCACGAAAAGCTCACCGTCGCGGCTTATCGACTGTACGCGCACCGGTTCAAACTGCGCATCGAATTCGCTGGCCTGCTGCCGCATCCGCCGCAGCAACTCGACGCCTGAAACCCCATTGGGAAATCCCGGACAGTTGTTGCTCTCTGGAATCCAGCGCGCACGGCTGTCGCCATCGTCGAACACCACGCAGGACCGGTGGAAGCGGCGCAGGTAAGTGGCGGCAGTCAGGCCGGCAGGCCCGCCGCCCACGATTGCTACATCAAGTACGGCGGCATCATCTGAATTGGTCATCGGCCCCACCCGGGTGCATGCAAGTCCGCAGTGTAATCAAGGCGCTGGCAGTTTTGCAGGGGCGTAGTGCGCGTGAGCGCAGCGCGATCGCTCAGGGTTTCGCCTTCGCTGCGGTCACCGGCGGCAAGCCGTCGTACCACTGCCGCGCGCCGATCAGGTGCAGACGGCGCTTTCCGCCACTGGTTTCCACACCCAGCCCCAGCACGCCCCAGCGTGCATACAACGCCCCCTGCGACCGGCCCTGGGCCACGCGCAGTTGCGCATCCAGCTCGACCCGCTCGTTGCGTGCATGCAGGTTCTCGATGCTGACCGCATCGCGATCCAGCCGCACCCTGGCCGTTGCATTGGCCTGGCCTTCGTCGATCAGCTTGCCGACCCATTTCGGGAAGGCGCTGCGCTCGGCATACAGCCCCAGCAATGCACTGGCGTCTTTCATCACCACGCTGGCATCGCCCTGCAGAGTGATCGGCTGGCCCCAGTGCAACTGCCCGCCCTTGAAATCCAGCCGCGCCCACCATGGTGCAGCGCGTGGCGAAGAATCACCTACCTGCACCTTGTCCAGCGCCAGCTTCAGGGTCTCGATGCGGTAACGACGCGGCCCGCCCTCAGCACGCACCAGACGCGAATCCAGAGCCAGGTCGCCGAGCACGCGCGATGGACCAAAGCGCACGTCGGCACGCTGTGCGCGCAGTTGCAGCTCGCCATGTCGCAACTGGCCATGCGCATCCAGCACCAGGTCCGCACCCAGGGTGCCGGTGCCACCTTCAAACTGCAGGCTTTCCGCCGGCAGGCTGCGGTTATAGCCACGCAGGTCGGGAATGCGCGCGCCGGCAAAGCGCACGCGCGCCTGCATGCTCTTGCGGAACTCCGCCAGCTGCCCCGACGCCGTCAGTTCCAGCGCCAGATCACGGCCCTGCACATAGGGTTGCTGCCGGGCCGCGCGCGGTGCCAGCTCAAAGCGACTCGCCAGGAAATCCACCTGGGTGCGTCCCTCCTCCACCATGGCCCGGGCACTGGCCTGCCCGCTGGCCACGGTATCGAACACGTCCGCCTGCACTTCTCCATTCAGTAGTTCCGCATGACTGCCAGGCACCAGGCGGCCTTCGCGCAGCTGCAGATCTGCCACCACGTCGGCGGCACCATCCAGCCGCAGCCAGCCATCGGACAACAGTGGATTCAACCACCGCAGGGTGGCGAAATGCCAGCGCCCCTGCAGCCTGCCGGACGTCTTCTGCAGCAATGCTTCGGGGTCCGGGCGCAGCATCCTGCGCTCGGCCACCTGCAGCCGCAGGTCGACGGCGTCCGCACGGCCCGGTCGCGGGGGCACGCGCGCATGCACGGCCACGCCGTCGCTATGCACGTCTGCGTTAACCAACAAGCGATAGCCCTGGGCACTGGCGCTGGCGCTATCCAGAGTCACCGGCGCATTCCAGCGCAGCGTGCCGCCCGGCTGCAAAGCCCCGCGGCTGACCACCAGGTCAACCTGCAGGCGACCGTCCTGCGCGCTGCTGGTCACGGCCAGCGTGCCCAGCGCGCCTTCGCTGACCCCCAGACCAGGCGCGCGCCCGTCGACTTTCAAATGTGCATCAACAAAGCGCACCTTGTCGTACCCCTGCGCCTGCCTGCGGGTGTTAGGTGCCATTTCCAGATCAAGCGCGACCTGCGCCTCACGCGCCAGCACCAAGGCGCCGCGGCGCACGATCGCCGCCGGCATGCGCAAGGTCGAGGGCGTCACTTCCACCGGGCCACCGCGCAGCACCTTGTCCAGGCCAAAGCGAGCATCGCCCCTGCCCTCCACCACCCAGTCGCCTACCCGGATGCGTTGCAGCGAAGCGGTGGTGATGGCGTCGAAATGCAGCTCCCAGGGGCCGCGCGCCAAGGCCGCCGCCGTGCGTGGCCGCGACGGCGGCAGGTCGCTGGCAACGCGGTCGACTTCCACCTGCACCTCACGCGCATGGATCGTTCCAAAGCTTAGCCGGCGCGCCAGCAGTGGCAGCAGCTTGATGCGCCCGTCCGCACCCGGACTGCTGGCCGACCACAGATTGGTGCGTGCATGCCCACCCACCTTGATGCCGCGCGCATGGATGTGTCCCGGATACAGGCTGAAAGCGCTGCGCCATTCAATGTGGAAACGTTCCGGCTTCTGATTGAAGGCCAAACTTGAGAGCGGCGTATTGAGGAATATATTGGCCGCCAGCAGGTACAACGCATACAGCAGGGCCAGCGACCATCCGACCACCCGCAGGATGCGGCGATGACGCGTTGGCCAGCGGCGTAGCGATTCAATAAACAGAGGCAAAAGGAACTTCCTGGTCGTAGTGGCGCCCGACCCCGTGGACTTGCTGATCCGTGTGCCTGCAACAGGACTGTAGCGGAGTTGTGTAGAACCGCATGAAAGGCCTGGCGCCCAGCGCGGTCAGACCGGCGCGGTCAAACTTGCCAACAGCTCGTCCAGCGGTGCCGGTCGACCCAGATGATAGCCCTGGGCCTGGTCGCAGCCGTTAGCACGCAGCCATTCAAGCTGCGCTGCGGTTTCAACACCCTCTGCAATGATCGCCAGCCCCAGACCATGGCCCAGCGAGATAAGCGCGCGACAGATCGAGGCATTGCGCTCGTCGTGATCGACGTTGTGCACGAAAGTGCGGTCGACCTTCAGGCAGTCCAGCGGCAGGTCGCGCAGATAGGCCATGCTGGAAAATCCGGTGCCGAAATCATCGATTGAAATATTCACACCATCACGTTGCAGCTCATCCATGAGTTCGATGGCCAGGTCCGGGCGACGCAACACCACGCTTTCGGTCAGTTCCACATGCAGTGCGCCGCGCGGCAGCGCATAGCGCTTGCGCAGCGCGCGCAGTGACCCAGGCAGGGAGCCCGGCAGGAACTGCACCGCCGATACATTCACTGCGATGGAGACCGCGGCCATGTCGTGCTGGGCCAGCACACAATGCGCACGCGCCGCTTCCTCCAGCACCCACTCGCCGATCGGCACGATCAGGCCTGATTCCTCACACAGCGGAATGAACTGCATCGGCGGGATGAAGCCACCCTGGTCCGGGCGCCAGCGCAGCAGGGCTTCCAGCGCCACGATGCGGCCATCGCTGAGCTGACGGATCGGCTGGTAGAACAGTTCAAACTCATTGCGCGCCAGCGCGTTACGCAGGCGTCCGACCAAGGCCATGCGCAGCCTGGCCTGCTCACTCATGCTGGCGTCGTAGTCCATGGTGCGCACATGCTCGCGGCGCGCGTGTACGGCCGCCAGCGCAGCATGACCAATGACATTCTCGGCAGTCTCTTTGCCCCGCGGACCCTGCGCCACCCCGATCCAGGCCTCCAGCGGAGTGCTACTACTATCGGACTGCATCGGCTCTGCAATTGCGTCTATCAGGCTTGCGGTCAACGCATCGCCGCGGCTGCCGTCCAGGGCGGCCACCACAAACGATTCACCCGGCACATAAGCGACGTAGCCATAGGCCAAGCCGACGCGGCCGAAACGCTGCGCCGCCTCGCGCAGCGTGGCCTCGCCAGCAAGCCGGCCCAGGGTGGGCGCCACCAGCTCCAGGTCGCGCAACTGTATGTAGGCGATGACGTAATCGCCGCCTGCAGCAGCACGCGGCATCGCGTCAAGACGCTCGCTCAGCGCCGCCAGGGTGAGCAGGCCGGTGGTGGCGTCATGGGTGGCACGCCAGGCCAGGTCACGTTCGAAGCTCACCCGCTCGCTGACATCCTGGCCCAATACCAGTCGCGCCTGGCGGCCGTTGAACTGGATGCTGCTGGTATGCACGTTCACTGACAGCAGCTTGCCGTCGCGGGTCAGGTGGGTCCCTATGCGTTCGCGGTCGCTGGTCTGGTCGGGTTCATGCAGGGACGCGCGCAAGGCCTCGATCTCACTGGCTGGACACAGATCCAGGATGGTCATGCCCAGGAATTGTTCGCGCGTGTAGCCGTAATTGCGTACTGCCACCGCATTGACCGCCAGGAACCGCAGCGTCGCCACGTCAAACACCCAGAACGGCAGCGGATTGGCGTCGAACAGCTCGCGGAACTGCAGTTCCGCGCGTTCCAGCCGCAGCTGCTCATCGCGGCGCTGGGTGATATCAAAGATGGTACCGGTCATCCGCTCCTGCCCGTGCACATCGCTGATCAGCGCCCCGCGCGCGCTTATCCAGCGCTCGCCGCCTGCAGGCAGCACGATGCGGTACTCGGAATGGAAACCGCTGCCGCTGTCGCGCGCCGCCTCAAACTCCTGCGCAACGCGCACGCGATCGCCTTCGTGCATGCGTCCAAAAAAGGTGTCTATCGGCATGCGACCGGCCACCGGCGGGAAACCGAAAAGTTCGGCGGCCTGCGCCGAGGTGTCGACCTGGCCAGTGTCGAACTCGATCCGCCAGACGCCCGAACCAGCCGCCAGTTGCGCTTGACGCAGCCAGTTGGCCTGCTCCTCCAGTGCCTCCACCATTTCTTCGCGCAGTGATTCGGCCGCGTGC
Source organism: Pseudoxanthomonas sp. (assembly GCA_039927795.1). GTDB lineage: Bacteria > Pseudomonadota > Gammaproteobacteria > Xanthomonadales > Xanthomonadaceae > Pseudoxanthomonas_A. Next base: position 272 of record JBDSUI010000212.1, on the reverse strand, counting down.
GTACGCCGCACCACGTACAGCAGGCCAATCCAGTACAGGGCCATCAATATGGCAGCGGTGGCCGCGAAGCGCCGCCATGGCGCCAGCACCTCCTGCAACGCGATACCCGCGATGACAACCATCGGATAGCCGCTGGTTTCACTGAAGCTGGACATGCGTTCCACATTATCAAGCCGGCTGGTCAACGGCAGGCTGGTGGTACCGCCGGTAAACAGGGTGGAAGGCAGCGGCATATGCCGGCCAACATCCTGCTGACCTCGGGAGTGGGCAAG
>JBDSUI010000211.1:0-3850 GCA_039927795.1 Pseudoxanthomonas sp. | reverse complement strand
GGCGGCGTCTATGAGTTCACCGACCGCACCGACATCTCCAAGGTGCCGTTCCTGGGCGATATCCCGTTCCTCGGCAACCTGTTCAAGAAAAAGGGTCGCTTGAAGGACAAGGCAGAGCTGCTGGTTTTCATCACGCCCAAGGTGTTGACCGTCGCGAAACGTTGAGCAATCGAACTGTGTCGTAAAAGGAACGGGACTGCTTACAGTCCCGTTCTGGTTTGCAGGGGGCTGCCTGAACCGGATGAAGCACGGATGGGGCCCGGATGAACCAATGGCATCCAGCTCGGTCAAAATCGGCCGATGCCCATTCCAGAATGCCCAAGCATGGATAGTTCGCCCTCTTCTACAGCCAACGACCGCACGGCCGACAGCCCTTCACGCCTGCACGATGCATTTCGCGAGCTGAGCGCTGGTCTTTCGGAAACCATCGTCGGCCAGTCCGCACTGGTGGAAAGGTTACTGATCGCCCTGTTGGCCGATGGCCACCTCCTGGTCGAGGGCGCGCCCGGTCTAGCCAAGACCACCGCGATCCGCGCCCTGGCGTCGCGACTGCAGGCTGATTTTGCGCGGGTGCAGTTCACCCCGGACCTGCTACCGGCGGATCTGACCGGCACGGAGGTCTGGCGACCGCAGGAGGGGAGTTTTGAATTCCAGCCCGGGCCTATCTTCCACCCCATCCTGCTGGCCGACGAGATCAACCGCGCCCCGGCCAAGGTGCAGTCCGCGTTGCTGGAGGCCATGGGCGAGCGGCAAGTGACTGTCGGCCGCCACACCTATCCGTTGCCGCAGCTGTTCCTGGTGATGGCCACGCAGAACCCGATCGAGCAGGAAGGCACGTTTCCGCTGCCGGAAGCGCAGCTGGATCGTTTTCTGATGCACGTACGTGTGGGTTACCCCGAAGCGGCGGCAGAAGCGGAAATACTGCGGCTGGCCCGCGAGCGGGCGCGTGACACCTTGCAGCACACGCCGGAAACCGTGGCACGTCTTCCCATGGAGGACGTCTTCGCCGCCCGTGCCGCAGTGCTTGAACTGCACGTCGCCCCGCAGCTGGAGCGATACCTCATTGAGCTGGTGCTCGCCTCGCGCGATGCCAGTCGCTATGACCCGCAGCTGGCGCGGCGTATCGCCTGGGGTGCCAGTCCGCGTGGTTCGATTGCGCTTGAACGTTGCGCCCGCGCGCGCGCCTGGCTGGCTGGTCGCGACTTCGTAACCCCGGAAGATGTGCGTGCGATTGCGCCTGACGTGCTTCGCCACCGCGTGCTTCCCAGCTATGAGGCGACCGCCGAAGGCTGGGATGGCGACAGGTTGGTTGCGGCCCTGCTGGATGCGGTTCCGCTGCCCTGAGCATGCGGCGGGAGCCTGACGCCATGAATGCCAGCGACCCTGCGGGCGATGGACTGAAACCGACACTGGCCGAACTGGTGGCGCTGCGCGCGATCGCGCAACGCCGCATGGCGGCGCGCACGGGACGCCACAACAACAGCGGTCCTGCGCAGTCGAACCTGCGCGGTCGCGGCATGGAGTATGCCGAGTCGCGCGAATACGTGGCCGGTGATGACGTGCGCCATATCGACTGGCGCCTGACCGCGCGCAGCGGACGTACCCACACCAAACTCTTCCAGGCTGAGCGCGAACGGCTGACGCTGATCGTCGCCGACACTTCGCCGGCGTTGTACTTCGGCACCCGCGTACGCTTCAAGTCGGTGCAGGCCGCGCGCGCGGCCGCGGTGGCGGTCTGGGCGGCGGTGCGCGATGGCGATCGCGTCGCCATCCTGCGCGGTAGCAGCCGTGAGGCGCCGGTGCCTCCGGCGTCGGGCGCGCGCGGCGCGTTGCGCGTGCTGGATGCGCTGGTGCGCTGGTATTCGCAGCCGCCGCAGGACGATGCGGGACTGGGCGTGGCCGTGGACCACGCAGTAAGGCTGCTGCGTCCAGGTTCACGCCTGATCGTGCTGGCCGATCCACGCAGCATTGTTGCGCTGCCGGAATCGCGCTGGCCGGCATTGGCCGCACACCACGAAGTCGTGGTGCTGCTGCTGACCGACGCGCTGGAAACGGCGCCGCCGCAAGCCCGGCTGCCGTTCGCCCTGGGCGATCACCGGGTGGAACTTGATCTGGGCAACGCCGCCCAGCGCCAGCGCTGGCTGCAGGAATTCACCGGGCCGGTGGAACGCGCGCTTGAAACGCTGCCGCGTCGTGGCGTGCGCGTCTACTCGCTGCAAGGCGATGCGCCCAGTGATTCCTGGCTGCCGCTGCTGGGCCGCTCGCAGTCGCAGGTCGCCTGATGCAGGCCGCTGAGCTCGTGTTGCGCGACGTGCATGTGCCGGCAGGCCCCTCGTGGTGGCCGCCCGCGCCGGGCTGGTGGCTGGTCGCCGCCGTAGTGCTGCTGGCGATCGCGGTGGCCGCGGTTATCCGGCGCCGGCGGCTCCTTCGTTTGCGGATGTGGTCGGCACTGTTTGAGGAGGCCTGCCGGGGCGAGCCCGCAAGTCAGGCTGGCGCGGTCTCGGAATTGTTGCGTCGCGCGGCACGCCGCCTGGATGCCTCCGCGGACCGGTTGCAGGGCCAGGCCTGGCTGCTGTTCCTCGATGGCACCGGCAAGCGCACTGATTTCAGCGCAGGCCCAGGTCGCCTGTTGCTGGACGGCGGCTATCGGCGCGAAGTCGACGCTGCGGAGTGGAACAAGGCGCGCGAACTGGCGCGGGTGCGCTATCTCGAACTGATGGCGAAACGAAAATGAGCGGTGCGTGGTTCGAGCTGATCAAGGGTGTTTTCGGAGGATTCGCCTGGCCCTGGATGTGGCTGGCCTTTCCCTTGCCATGGCTGGCGGGCCGGCTGTTGCCGCCGCGCCGCAGTACGTCAGCTGCGCTGCGGGTGCCATACGGCACGCGACTGGAGGCCATTGCCACAACCGGCGGCGCGCGGCCACGGCATTTGCAGGTTGCGGTATTGGCGTGGCTGGCCTGGTTCCTGTTGTGCGCCGCCGCGGCGCGACCGCAGCAACTGGGCGAAGCGGTGGCACCGCCACAAAGCGGCCGCGACCTGATGCTGGCCGTGGATCTGTCGGGCAGCATGAGCGAACCGGACATGGAGCTGGGCGGCGATGTGGTCGACCGGCTGACGGCGGCCAAGGCAGTGCTGGCCGACTTTCTCGATCGCCGTGTCGGCGACCGTGTTGGCTTGCTGGTGTTTGGCCAGCGCGCCTACGCGCTGACGCCGCTGACCCGTGACCGCGACTCGGTGCGCGACCAGCTGCGTGACAGCGTGGTCGGATTGGCCGGGCAGGACACCGCCATTGGCGACGCCATCGGACTGGCGGTCAAACGGCTACGCGAGCAACCGGAAGGGCAACGCGTGCTTATCCTGCTCACCGACGGCGTCAACACCGCCGGCGTGCTGGATCCGCTCAAGGCCGCCGAGCTTGCGAAGTCAGAACACGTGCGCATCCACACCATTGCCTTCGGCGGCTCGGGCGGTGGACTCCGCCTGTTCGGTTTCACTGTGCCCCTGCCTGGTGGCGACGATGAAATAGACGAAACCGTGTTGAGGAAGATCGCCCAGGAAACCGGCGGTCAGTCGTTCCGCGCCCGCGATACCGCAGAACTCGCGGGAATCTATGCCGAACTGGATCGCATCGAGCCCGTGCTGCATGAAGGACAACGCGTGCAGCCGCGCATCGAGCGCTACGGATGGCCGCTGGCAGCGGCGTTGCTGGTCGCGCTGTGTGCGTTCCTGCTGCCGGGCCGGTGGCGATGAGCGCCTGGTGGAATGCGCTGCACTTCCTGCGGCCGCACTGGCTGTGGGCACTATTGGCGCTGCCGCTGTGGTGGGGGTTGTGGCGGCTGCGCCAGCGCCA
>JBDSUI010000210.1:0-10385 GCA_039927795.1 Pseudoxanthomonas sp. | reverse complement strand
TTCTTGTCCTGGGTATAGCGCAGGCCGCCGCGCAGCACGAACGCGTCAGTGACTTCAAAATCGCCGGAGGCGAACGCCGCCCACGCCTTGTTGCGCTGGTCCTGGATGGCGTAGCCCGCGCGCGGATTGCCCGCGGTCAGCGAGTCGTAGTTGAAGCTGTCGATGCTGATGTCTTCGTCGTAATAGAACAGGCCCGCCTGCCAGTCGAAGCGGCCCCATTCGTTGGATTCCATGCGCAGTTCCTGGGTGAACTGGCGATGCTGGGGCAGCCCATCGGCCGATTCGGAAGCAAACGGGATGAAGCCAGGTCCGGAGTTGCCCGGGCCCAGGAACGCCGCGCCAAAACCGCCGTCAATGTCGCCACGGTTGAGCGATTCGGCGGTTTCATAGCCGGTGATCGAGTACAGGTTGACCCGTCCCAGCTCCCAGCGCAGGCGCGCACTGCCGCCCCAAGTGTCCAGCTCGGAGAAATTCACGCCGTCAGTGGATACCTCGTCACGATTGAAGCCAGCGACCAGGTGGTTGCTGCCCGGCGCGATGATGTTGGCGCGGAACAACCGTGCGGTGCCATTGAGGTGGCGCTTGTGCAGGTTGAACAGGCCTTCGAATGCATCACCGTCGTACAGGAACTGCACGCGGGCGGCGGACTCGTTGTAACCCTCGACGCCGCGATCGGGACCGCGCAGGTTGGTGTTGGTGACAGAATCGTCGCGCCGCTGGAACAGCACCGACGCGCGCGCCGACCAGCGATCGGTCAGGCCGCCACCGACAGCACCTTCCACGTTCCACATGTTGTCGGTGCCGTAGGACAGCCTGCCGTAGCCACCGAACTCCTGGGTCGGCTTGGCCGATTCGAACTTGACCACGCCCGCCGGGGTGTTGCGGCCGAACAGCGTGCCCTGCGGACCGCGCAGCACTTCGATGCGCTCCAGGTCGAAAACCGGGAAGCCTTTCAGCAGCGGACTTTCCTGGACCACGTCGTCGTAGATCAAGGAGACCGGCTGCGATGCATTGAGGTCAAAGTCGGTGTTGCCCAGTCCGCGGATGTAGAAACGCGGGAACGCACGGCCGTAGGAGGATTCAATATTCAGGCTGGGCACGCGCGCGGACAGGAAGCGCACGTCGTTGCCGCCGGATGCCAGCACGTCGATTTGCTCGCTGCTCAGCGTGCTGATGGACACCGGCACGTCCTGGATGTTCTCGACCCGGCGCTGGGCCGTCACTTCCACCGCGTCCAGCGTGGTGGCCTGTGCGGCCGTGGGCGAGACAGGCGCAGCGTCCTGGGCCGCCACCGCGCCGACAGGCAACAGGGCAGCAATGGCAAGGGCAAGTCGGTGTGGGCGCACGGACAGTGAGCGGCTTGGGGACATGGCAGGAGCTTCCGGAGATGGAGGAAGGAAAGAGCGTGGGCGTACCTAGCACGCTTATGTTGCAGGACAGCAAGATTCGCGGCAATGGCCGAAGTCCCAACCGTTGACCAAGATGCGTGCGCTGACTCGGCCGGCTTCCTGCTACGACCGTGCGTACCCGGCCACCTTCCGCGCGACCCCGAACGGGGGTGCGAACGCGTCGCCGCAGGGTCATGAGCCTCCTTTCAACCCAGATGCCCCAGTGGCAGCGCACGCGTCTGCTTGACCGTGCGCAGGACGAAGCTGGAATTGACGTCGGCCACGCCAGTGGCATTTATCAGCTTGTCCAGCAGGAACCGCGAGAAATGTTCCAGGTCCTGCACCACCACCTGCAGCAGATAGTCCATGTCGCCGGTGAGCGCATGGCAGGCCACCACCTCATCCCAGCTGTTGACCCCGGCTACAAACGTTTCAAGCCCCGGTTGGCCGTGTTTTTCCAGCTGTACGCGCACGAAGGCCTGCAGGCCCAGTCCGACCCGTTTGGGGTCGACCATGGCCGCATAGCCCTGGATGACGCCCGCTGCCTCCAGTCGCTGGACCCGACGCAGGCAGGCCGAGGGGGACAGGTTCACCTGCGTGGCAATGTCGGCATTGGTGGCGCGACCATCCTCCTGCAGCAGGGCCAGCAGCAGCAGGTCGGTACGGTCTAGACTGACGGAATTGGACATTTCATGCTCTGTATATGACTTTTTACGCACGAATATTGCGCGCTGCCGCCATTGTCACGCAACTTCGCAACCCTGTTGCGTGTCTCTGGGGATACCATCGAAAGTCGTTTCCAGCCCCTTTGGAGTCTTGATGAACCAGCCGCGCCGCGTTGAGCCCAAGCCGGTCGAGGGCCGCCAGACCGACAAGGGTTATGTGCCGGTCTATACGACCGCCGTGGTCGAGCAGCCGTGGGACCAGTACCAGGCCGAAGACCACGCCACCTGGGGCACGCTGTACCAGCGCCAGCGCGAGCTGCTGGTGGGCCGCGCCAGTGAAGAATTCCTGGCGGCCCAGGACGAGATGGGCATGACTCCGCATGCGATCCCGCGCTTCGACCAGTTGAATGAGGTGCTGGGCGCGGCCACCGGTTGGACCCTGATCGGGGTGGAAGGATTGTTGCCGGAACTGGAGTTCTTCGACCATCTGGCCAACCGCCGTTTCCCGGTCACCTGGTGGATCCGCCGACCCGAGCAGATCGACTACATCGCCGAACCGGACCTGTTCCACGACCTGTTCGGCCACGTGCCGCTGCTGATGAACCCCTTGTTCGCCGACTACATGCAAGCCTACGGTCGCGGCGGGGTCAAGGCGCATGCGATCGGCCCCGAGGCGCTGGTCAACCTGACCCGGCTGTACTGGTACACGGTGGAGTTCGGCCTGATCGATACGCCGCAGGGCCTACGTATCTATGGAAGCGGCATCGTGTCCTCAAAGGGCGAGTCACTGTATTCGCTGGAAGCCGACGCGCCCAACCGCATCGGCTTCGACCTGGAGCGGGTGATGCGCACGCGCTACCGCATCGATACGTTCCAGAAGACTTATTTCGTCATCGACAGTTTCGACCAGCTGATCGCCGCAACCGGCCCCGACTTCACCCCGCTGTACGCCAGGCTGGCAGAACGCGAGGCCTTCCCGGCTGGCAAGGTGCTGGACTCGGACCAGGTGTTTCATCGTGGCACCGGCGAAGGCTGGGCTACCGACGCCGACGTGTGAAGCACGGCGTGCTGTAGCAGCCAGGCGTGCCGCGCTGCCGTCTGCTTCACTCCAGAAGTCGCCGTGCAAGCTCGGCCCTGCCTACTGTGGGTGCTGCCTGGGTGCGGATCGGCGATCATGGGCCATGACCTACCTTTGCCCTGCGCTGCTTTTCCTCGGCTGTCTGTCCTGCTCGGCGCCGCTTGCGGCGCAATCGGCCACCGATGCACCAACCACCCTGGATCGCGTCGAGGTGCGCGCCACCCGCCTGATTGGCGTCAGCGACTTCGATACGCCCGCGTCACTGGCCACGGTGTCGTTGCGCGATGACGACAACGGTGATGCCGTCAATGTGTCCGAAGCGCTGGCCGGCGTGCCCGGACTGCTGGCGCGCGACCGCCAGAACCAGGCGCAGGATACGCAACTGTCGTTGCGTGGCTTTGGGGCGCGCTCGACTTTCGGCGTGCGCGGCGTGCGTCTGCTCGCCGACGGCATTCCTGCCTCGATGCCCGATGGCCAGGGACAGCTTTCGCATTTCAACGTGCTGGGTGCCGAGCGCATCGAGATCATGCGTGGCCCATTCTCGGCCCTGTACGGCAACTCATCCGGTGGCGTGGTGCAACTGTGGAGCACGCAAGGCCAGCAAGGCGATCCCTGGCGTATACGGGCCACGACCGGCAGCGATGACACCACCACCCTGGGCGCGCAGTTTCAGGGTGCAGTCGGTGCGGTGGGCTACAACCTGGCGGCCAGCCGCTTCAACACCGACGGCTATCGCGAGCACAGCGCGGCGCGGCGTGATTCGGTCAACGCGCGTCTGGATTTCCAACTGGATGACGCCCGCAAGCTGAGTCTGGTGCTCAACCATCTGGACCTGCCTGATGCCGATGACCCGCTGGGCCTGACCCGTGCGCAGGTACAGGAGAACCCGCGCCAGGCGACCTCGGTGGCGACGCTGTTCGATACGCGCAAATCGGTGCGCCAAAGCCAGGCTGGGTTGCGCTACACCCAGCAGTCCGGTGCCGCACACAGGTGGCAGGCCCAGGTCTATGGCGGCCGTCGTGCGGTCGAGCAGTTCCTTTCCCTGCCAGTGGCCGCACAGCGCAATCCGCTCAACGCTGGGGGTGTCATCGACCTGGACAGTGACTACGGCGGCGCCGACCTGCGCTGGAGCTGGCAGGGCGCACTGGCGGCGCGCCCCTTCGAGTTCACCCTCGGCGCCAACGTGGACCAGCAGACGCAAGCGCGGCGCGGTTACGAGAATTTCATTGGCGACACGCTGGGCGTGAAAGGACGATTGCGCCGCGAAGAAAGCAATCGCGTGCGCAATGTCGATGGCTTCGCACAGGCCTGGTGGCAGTTCACCCCGCGCTGGTCGCTGCTGGCCGGCGCGCGGCGCAGTGATGTGCAGTTCACTACCCATGATCAGTACGTCACCGCCACCAATCCCGATGACAGCGGCCGCGTGCGTTATGCCGAAACCACGCCGGTGGCCGGACTGATGTTCAAGGCCAGCGACGATCTTCGCTGGTACGTCTCGGCCGGCCGTGGCTTCGAGACACCTACGTTCAACGAGCTCGGCTATCGCGCCGACGGCGGCGCGGGCCCGGCCTTTGACCTGCGCCCGGCGGTCAGCCGCAATGTCGAACTGGGCATGAAATGGCGCGGCCAGCGCGGTGCTCAATGGCAGGCGGCCGTTTTCCGCGCCGACACCGACGACGAACTGGCAGTGGCACGCAATGTTGGCGGACGCAGCAGCTTCCGCAATGTTGGCCGCGCCCGCCGGGATGGCTTCGAAGCCTCGCTGGACACGCCCCTGTCGGACCGTTGGCAGTTGCAGCTGGCCTACACCTGGCTCGACGCGAGCTTCCGCGATGCCTACCTGGTGTGCACCGGCGCAGGCTGCACCGTGCCCACGACGCCGGTGGCCGCAGGCGCCCCGATTCCGGGAGTCGCCCCGCAACAGTTCTTTGGCCGCCTGCAATGGCGCGGAGAGCGCTGGAGCGCGGCAATGGAAGGGGAAGGCGCGGGCAAGGTGGTAGTCAATGATGCGGCCAGCGAACGCGCGCCCGGATATTTCCTGGTCAACCTGGAAGCAGCGCATGAGTGGCGTCTGGATGGCGGCACGCTGCGCGCATTTGCACGATTGGACAACCTGCTGGACCAGCGCTACATCGGCTCGGTGATCGTCAACGAAGGCAATGGCCGTTTCTACGAACCCGGGCCTGGGCGGACCTACCTGGTGGGCGCGCAATGGCAATGGTCGCGCCAGTGAGGCCGGCAAGCTGTCGACAGCCTTGAATCAGCAAGTCGACGGTTCGCTGTGGGCCTGCCCAACCAGGTGCCTGGGCAACTTTTCGGATCCTGGGCGTTGGTGGCTCAACGTCTGACGCGTGTATCGACAGGCTCGACATCGGCGACAGGGAAATCGCGCCCGATCTGCTTGCAGGCAACCCGCCGCTTCACCGCGCATCCGTGAGGTCGCCGTGCTCCCCTGCCTGCACGCGCATGGACCCTCATGTGCGTGCAGCGAAATGTCCGTGGAATCCCAACGGTACCGTATGCGGCAGCCAGGCCTGCGCCAGTGGACCGGCGTCTACGTGTTCGGCGTCCAGCACCGCAATCCCGCTGCGGCCGCGTGCACTGTCCAGTAGCGTACCGACCAGCCAGCCATCGCCCACGCGGGTGCTGCCGGGCCGGGGCACAAAGACATGTTCTTCCACCAGCACCGACGTGCCGTAGTCATGCACCTGGCGGCGATTGCGCTCCACGTCAAAGGACCCGACCGCATTGAAGTACGGCGCGGTGTGTTGGCCCACGTTGCAAGGTGCGTACAGGCGTGCGCCGCGATCAGCGCCGGTACGCGGGTCGAACAGCGGGAACTCGATCCCGGCCACGCCGGTGTCCTGCCAGCGCGCCTTGCCATCGTGCAAGCCCAGGTGCAGTTCGCGCAGGACACCCTTGCCGGCGTGCGCATCGGCACGCCCGTTCATCGCCGACTGCATCGGCGAGCGTGCTTCTTCAGGATCTAGGTGTTGCACCGCGCGCATGACGATCTCGCCGTTTCGCTGGTAGGCATCGCCAAAGTGATAGATCGCGGCAAAGTCTGCCTCGTACCAGCGCGCAGAGGTGGGCGCATTTTTTGGCACCACGGCCACGCGCAATGACTGCTGCGGCTGGAAGCGCAGGCGCTCGAAGAACGCGCCGCTGCCTTCGCGGTAAGCGAATGGAATCAGGGTGAAGACCAGGTAGTCATCGGTCTGCGCAAAGCTGTGCAGATAGCCTTGCACCGGCGTGTCCAGTACGTCGCCCGATATCAGCTTGCCGTCCGCGCCGATGTGCCAGACGAAAAGCCCGGACCCGCCCATCAGGCTGATCGCGCCGAAATTCCATACCGAACCATCGCGGTCAACCAGCGGATGAGCCGAGAACGGCACACTGGCCAGATCAGGGCGCCAGGTCACCGCGCCCATCGTGGTCAGCTGATCGGGATCAAGCTCGAACGCCGAGCCCGCTTCGCACAGGGCGAACAGGCGTCCGTTGATGGTCACCACCGACGTATTGGCCGCATTGGCCTCGTCGTTGTTGCGGATCGGCTGGGCGTCGGGAATCGCGGTGCCGGCGGCCGGATACAGGAAGCGCCCGGCCTTCTGTTCGCGGCTGAACTTCGGCGTGTCGACCATGCGCGCCTGGTGGACCAGCGTGCCGTGGCCCAGCTTCCAGCCGTGCACCATGCCATCGCCATCGAACCAGTGCTCGTAACGGAAGCCGGCGCGCTCGGTCCACGCCGGTCCGTTGCGGTACAGCGTACCGACCAGTTCCGAGGGCAGCTTGCCTTCCACCGTCACCATCGTCGGTCCCATAGTCTCGGTAGTGACACTGCTCCAGCCGGCGAGCCACGGGTACTCACGCAGGCCGCGGGCGAAGATGGCCGGATCACCGGCCAGTGCCTGCTGCCCGTGCAGCAGCGCGGGGGCCAGCGCGACGGTGGTCGCAGTGCACAGCAGCTGGTGCAGGAAGCGGCGACGACTGTTTGTGGAGGCGCTCATGGCGGGCCCCTCAGTGCAGGGCAATGTCGATGGCGACGTTGCTGTCAGTGATCTGAAAGCGGGCTTCGTCCCAGGTGGGCTTGCGCATCACCTGCGGGTTGTTGCTGAAGCCATAGCCCTCCAGCGGCATGCCGATGACATTGGTGTCGAGCTTGCCGTTGCTGTTTTCATCGTGGGTGATCATCACCGCGTAGTGGCCGGGTTTCAGGTCCTTGAACAGGAACGTGGCCGCTTCGCCTTGGGCGGGCGCGCCGTCGGCCTGCACCGGCGCCGCCTTGCCGTCCCAGGCCTCCTGCGAGTCGACCAGGGCCACTTTCACCAAGCCGGTCTGCACGCGGATCCCGTGCAGTTTGACGGTGAGCTCGGCGGCCGTCACCGGCGCGGCGAAGGCAAGCGCGGCGACGATGGCCAGGGCCACAGCAGAAGCGGAGGTCATTACACGGCTGCGGCGGTTGCCAGCGGGATGCATCGCGATCGGTTTCATGGGAGTGGTCCTGGGTGCCGGGATGGCATCGCCAGTGTCGGCCCGTCCAGGCCTGCGGTCAGATGCCGGCAGTCACTGATCCGCAGTGCCGGAAGTCACTTTCGGCGCGACCTGCATTGCCATCGACACGGCCAGCGCCCAGCATGGGCTCATGCGCGAATTCCTCAGTAGCCTGCTGCAGCCCCTGAACCTGGCCGGATTCTTCACCATTGCCGCGGTCGCGCTCTCGCTGCGCTTCACTGATCGCGAAGTCACCTTGCCGGCGACCTTGTGCCTGCTGGCCTTCGCGCTGTTCTTCACCCTGATTGGCGTAACCGCGGACCACCGCAAGCGCATTCGCTCCGTGCTGCTGGTACTGATGGCTGCTGCAGCGCTGCTGCAGATTCTGCTGGCGCCGCAGTTGGGTACCGCGCAGATCCTGCTGGTGATCTGGGTCGCCTGCAGCTTCTCCACCTGGCGACCTGCTGTTGCGGTTGCTGCGGCGCTGCTGGTTGATGTGATTTTCTACCTGCTGATCCGCGACGCAGGCTTCAACTCGCCACTGACCTCGGTGATGATCAACGCCGGCTTCCAGGCACTGGCGGGCCTGTGCGTCTACTACGCGGTCAGCGCCGAGTCCTCGCGCGACCAGCTGGCGCTGGTCAATGCCGACCTGCTGGCCACGCGCGCCTTGCTGGCAGACAGCGCACGCGATGCCGAGCGCCTGCGCGTGGCGCGCGAACTGCATGACGTGGCCGGCCACAAACTGACCGCAATGAAGCTCAACCTGCGCGCCCTGGCTGCAGACCCCTTGCTCGCAGGTCGTAGTGAGGTGCTGATTGCCCAGCAGCTTTCTTCCGAACTGCTGGAAGACATCCGCAATGTGGTGCAGGCCTTGCGTGATGCGCGCGGACTGGACATGCAGACCGCATTGCGGGCGCTGGCAGCGCCGATGCCAAGACCTGCACTGATGCTGGAGGTCGACGAACAGGTTCGCATCGCCGACCCACAGATCGCAGAGACGATCCTGCGCGTCGTGCAGGAGGCCATGACCAACGCCGCACGCCATGCCGATGCCGAAACGCTGTCGGTCAGCCTGCGCCAGGCCCAGGGAAAGTTGCTGCTGGATATTGAAGATGATGGGCACTTGCGGGGCGCGTTGCTTGAAGGCAACGGCTTGGCAGGGATGCGCGAACGCATCGCCGCCGCCGACGGTAGCCTGCGCCTGAGCAAGTCGCAGCGCGGCGGCTTGCGCCTGCAGGTGGAGCTTCCTGCATGAACGCAGCCGGCGTGCGCGTGGCCTTGGCCGATGACCAGGCGCTGGTGCGCGCCGGTCTGCGTGCCTTGCTGCAGCAACAGGGCATCGTGGTGGTGGTGGAGGCCGAGGACGGGGCCGAACTGCTGGAAAAATTGCACGGGCATACGGTCGATGTGGTGCTCAGCGATATCCGCATGCCCGGCATCGACGGTATCGAGGCATTGCAGCAGTTGCGCACACGTGGCGACGCCACCCCGGTGCTGCTGCTGACCACGTTCGATGACAGCGAGTTGCTGCTGCGGGCCACCGACGCGGGCGCGCAGGGGTTCCTGCTGAAAGACGCGGCGCCGGAAGACCTGCGTGATGCCATCGTCCGCGTTGCCGCAGGTGAGACCCTGCTGCAGCCAGTGAGCACCGATCCGGTGCGCGCGCGTTTCCGCTTCCGCGACGAGGCCGCGCCCAGCGAAACCTTTGGCGCACGCGAGGTGGCCATCCTGCGCCTGTTGGCCGGTGGCTATTCCAACAAGGAAATCGCGCGCAGCCTGTTCCTGGCCGAAGGCACGGTGAAGAACTACGTGTCGACCATCCTCGACAAACTCGGTACGCGCGACCGCACCCGCGCGGTGCTCAAGGCCATCACCCTGCGCATCATCTGATGCGGCAGGCCCCACTCTTTCGTTGACACCTACTGTCTGCCGCGCGTGCTCTGCTGCGCAACAGCCGGATCTGCCGCGTAGCAGCCAGGCAAGCTCGGCCCTGCAGAAAGCCTGGTCCGGCATGCATCAGCGCTTAGAATCGCTCCATGCACATGCCTGCCGATTTCATCGAGGTCTATCCGGACGCCGTCGACCGCGAGACCTGCGCCACCATCGTCACGCGCTTGCGCGACAGCCAGAATCTGCAAGCCGGACAGGTAGGCGGCGGCGTCTATCCCGAACTCAAGCGCAGCCGCGACCTGCGCATCAGCGCGGATACCGCATGGCACGCGGTCGACCAGCAGCTGCAGCAGGCGGTGTTCGCCGCGCTGCTGCGCTATCTGCGCAAGTATCCGCAGGTACTGATCTCGCCGCTGATGCTGCAACAAGCCGATGCCAACGGCGCGCTGCGCCGGCTGCAGGCCGATGACTTTCCCGCCATGGGCGACCCGCAGCTGGCGGAACTGGCCCGCACCTGTCTGCGTCCTGGTGCCATCAACCTGCAGTGGTATACCGCCGGCGAAGGCGGGTACCCCTATTGGCACTGCGAACTGTACCCACGCGATGCGGGCGCCGAAACGCTGCATCGCCATCTGTTGTGGACGCTGTACCTCAATGAGGAGTTCACTGAAGGCGAGACCGAATTCCTGTTCCAGCAACGCAAGATCTCCCCGCGAACCGGCAGCCTGCTGATCGCACCCACGTCCTTCACCCACACCCATCGCGGCAATCGTCCGCTGCAGGGCGACAAGTGCATTGCCACCAGCTGGATCCTGTTCCAGTCTGCGGAAAAGCTCTACCCGGTCGCCTGAGCGCCGCAGGTTGGCTGTC